>JAIRLZ010000028.1 GCA_031259035.1 Treponema sp.
CGGCTTGACAGCAAGCGCCGAAAGCGCCCTGGACACGGCGAAGAACGAGACCATCCGCACCCCCGTGTCCACGGCGCGGTGCAGGGAGGCGTTTGACGCGCTGTCCGCCTTCATGCGGGACATGAAGCGCCAGTATTTCCTCACCCCGCCGCTTGCCGAGGCCGATTATGCCGTGCTATCCGGTTGCGCCGGATAGCACGGCACGAGTTGGGCATAAAAATCGTCTCCATTACCGGAAGCCCCAACGACCCGGTGAACAAGGGGTACCGCATCTGGCATTCGGTTGTCGCGCCCGGCGAAACGCCGCCAGCCAGCCCGGAGGATTTACGCAAATCGTTCTACACCCAGCGGAAAAAAGATGTGGTCCAGTTCGACTACGGCGACAGCGGGAAGACGGCATGGTTCGCCGTGCAGATAGAGAATGGCGGCAAGCATGGTCCGTGGGGGCCGCTTGTGTCGGCGCTGATACCGTAAAAACGCGCGATTTTTTATTCGCCGCGCAATACAGCAATTTCCACTCCTCTTCCCCCAAGAGAAGGGAACAGGGCGACTCCGGCGCAAGCCGCGCCGCATCCGTCTTGTTCAGTGTCATTACCGCGATAATTGAGTGCATCAGGATAAACGACGTGGTTTTGCCTACGCTCCGTTCCCGCGGCTTCTCAATGACGCATCCGCTCTTCAGCGCGTAATGAAACCGCTCTATTTTCCACCGCCGCATATAATACCCAACATACCCAACATACCCAACATACCCAACATACCCAACATACCCAACATACCCAACATACTCACATGCTCCTTCGGGACTGCTTGCCAACTCGCTGGTAAGCGGAAACCATTCTATTTGGCCGGCTTTGCTTCCTTCAGGTAGATAACTTGCATATCTATACTATCCGGCAATGTTTTAACCGGATTAAGAATATGCGGCCGCTTTGCCGAATATGACGCATACCGTATCCGCAATACCGCCTCCCGCTCCGGCTGTCCCGGGGTATTCTTACTTTAACCCTCCCCTGGCGCCGTTTCTTCCGTGTCCGGGGCGACGTATCTATAAAAGATGGCAATGGCGATATATGGATAACCCCGCGGAAATTGACAAGGGCGATCTTGCGAGAGATTATATTGCCCGCGTAAAGCCTGACGGTACGACTGGGGGGCGGTACAAACCTTCCAGCGAGCTGCCGGTACACCGGTTTTCCTATGAAAGGCGCCGCGTCTGCGGGCGATGTTGTATGCCCATCCGCCCGCGCTGGTCGCGTTCAGCATGGCGCGGAAAATCCCGGACGCCGGTATCCTCGCAAGCGCGCGCATTGAGATTGACGCCTGCCGCGTCGGCAATCCCGTCATTCAGAGGCGGACGCCGCAACTACCGTTTGCGGTATTCCGCTGGCGACATCCCTTCGTGTTTCTTGAAAAGTGTAAAAAAGTGGGTGTTGCCGGCGTAGCCTACTTCCTGGGCAATATCGGCTACCAGTCTGTTCGTAAAGTGAAGCATGGTTTTCGCCTTGTATATTCGCGCATTGGTAAGGTATTCCTTGGGAGCCTCGCCGATATGCTTCTTGAATTCATGGCAGAGGTGGTATTTGCTCATCGCAAAACGGCTCGCAAGATCGTTCAGGCTGATATGTTCCGCGCAGTGTTCTTCCAGATAGTCGCGGATGCGCAGAATTTTATCCGGGCATTCGCCCGCATCGCCAATGGGCATAGTTTGCATAATTTCAGTGAGGATATTGGTCAGTATGCAGGAGGTGAGGATCTCTTGGCTCGTATTGAGCGTGTACCGCGATGGCGCCAGCGGCGTCTTGTAAAGCTGTTCCAGTTGAGCGTATAGGACGCTTTCACGGGAAATGGTGAATTTAATGCCGTGGGCATGTTCTATTTGAGAAAAATAATCCGCCATGGCAAAACCGTTAAAATGAATAATGTGATAGCCCCAGCCGAGATGTGACGCCGCGTGATAGTAGTGGGGCTTCCGGCAGTCAATGATAAAACCGTCGCCCGGTTGGAGTGTATAAGCTGTATTTTCATATTCAAGCCGCCCCTGCCCGAAAAAGGTCAGCGCGATGAGGTAGGAGTCTACGCCGCTTCGCCGCGTGTAATGGCGGCTGGGGAAATTCGAGGAAACAAGCTGTTGCAGGTAGAAATATGATCGCCGCGCTATGACGCTGGGATAATATACGGGTTTAATGTGGATGACGCGGGACTCTGAAACATCGAATTCGCCTTGCATGACATTGGACCAATCGAGAATTTTCACGCCGTCGTCTTGGAGGGACAATGGCTCGCCGGTACAAAGCCGCGCCTCAATATGCCGCGCCGCTTCGGTAAATGTGGACGCGCCTTTAGAGCCGTCAATAAAAACGTTTGAAACTGTCATGGCAATCTCCGCAAAAAAGCTGATTTTTTCAGCAATAAATGAAGTTTTAATCTATTAAATAGAATAGTATCATAATACAATCTTTCCATCAATGAAATCAATGAAATTTCAGAGATGTTGCGGTCTGTCAGGAGTTGTATATGGCGCGCAATGCGTTTGCAATGCGGTTTAAAGTCGGGTTGCGAAAAAGAATACAAAAAACGGCGCGATGAAGTCTGGACCGAACTCAAAGCGGATGCAAAACGGATTCAAGCGGACTCCGCAAGACGGGCGTTTCGGATTATTCAATGTATCTTGATCATAATGGATGTCAATTCTGATGAATCGCCTGTCTGCGATCCGCTGGAAGAAATTCACATGGATTAAAAAGGACCTCACTATGATTAACAGCGATTTTTTGCACCCTTCAGATCAATTGGTCATGATCATGAAGCGCATCTATGAATACGGAATGACCACCATGTCCGGGGGCAATTTATCTATAAAAGATGATAATGGCGATATATGGATAACCCCCGCGGGAATCGACAAGGGCGGTCTTGCGGGAGATGATATTGTCCGCGTAAAGCCTGACGGTACGACGGAGGGGCGGTACAAACCTTCCAGCGAGCTGCCGTTCCACCGGCTGGCCTATGAAAAGGCGCCGCGTCTGCGGGCGGTGTTGCATGCCCATCCGCCCGCGCTGGTCGCGTTCAGCATGGCGCGAAAAATCCCGGACGCCGGCATCCTTGCGAGCGCGCGCCATGTGTGCGGAAAAATAGGCATGGCGCGGTACGATTTGCCGGGAAGCGTCAGGTTGGGGGAAAAGATCGCGGCGGCGTTTGAACAGGGATGTGACGTGGTGATGCTGGAAAATCATGGGGTGGCGGTGGGAGCGGAAAGCATATACAAAGCTTTTTTACTGTTTGAAACCCTTGATTTCTGCGCGCGCATTGAGATTAACGCCCGCCGCGTCGGCAAGCCCGTCATTCAAAAAGATAAAGGCTTTAAATGCCGCGCCCCGGGCGGCCGGCAAACTGTTATGAGGGAATTTGTTCCTGTCAGCCATAGCAACGAAGAAAAGGCGGCGCGGCGCGATATATGCGATCTGGTAAAACGCGCATACAGACAACGCCTTTTCACCGGCTCCCAAGGAACGGTTTCCCGGCGGTTGGGCGCCGGGTCGTGTGTGATAACGCCGGCGGCGGTTGACAGGGCGTATATCGCGCCTGAAGATGTGGCGCTCATTGACAACGGCATGAGGGAAGCCGGGAAGACGCCGGACGATTTGGCGCCGCTCCACGCCCTGATCTACGAGACGCAGCCCCATGTCAACGCTATTATCACGGCCTGCCCTCCGAATCTTATGGCGTTTGCCGTTACGGGCGTGAAGTTTGATTCCAGAACCATACCGGAAAGCTACATACTGCTGCGAAATATGCCGAGGCTTCAGTTTGACGCGCTTTTTTCCCGGCGGGAAGAGGCCGCGAAAACGTTTGTCAAAGAAAATCCGGTCGCGCTGGTGGAAAACGGTTGTGTGATTGCCACGGGCGGCAGCCTCATCAATGCCTTTGACCGGCTTGAAGTTGGGGAATACAGCGCGAAGGCGATTGTCGCGTCCCGCGACGTGGGAGTCATTGCGGCGATCAATGACATGCAGACGGCTGAAATACATGAGGCGTTTCATCTTGATTAGCGTGAGTTCGGCTGCGCCCCGCGCTCGCGCCCGGACGTGCGGCTGACAGGCGTCGGGTCGTATCACCGGCAGGTGGATATATAAACGGCGCGGCACTGAGGCGCGGCGCATGACGCAAGAACACCGCCTCTGGCGGGCGGGCTGAAGGAGGGTTTATGAACGTATTTGATCATGCCAAACAAAAGTATGAACAAGCCGGCGTTGACGTGGAACAAGCGATGGGCGTTCTCGCGGATGTTCCCATCAGCATTCACTGCTGGCAAGGGGATGACGTCGCCGGATTCGAAGGCTTCGGCGAGGCGCTGTCCGGGGGCATTCAGGCCACGGGGAACTATCCGGGCAAAGCCCGGTCGCCGGAGGAGCTTATGGCGGATTTTGAAGAAGCCGCCCGGCTCATTCCCGGCAGAAAGCGCATCAACCTTCACGCAAGTTACGCGATAACCAAGGGCGAAAAGGTTGATCGGGACGCGCTGTCTCCAGAGCATTTCAAGGACTGGGTGGAATTCGCCCGGAAAAATCGTCTTGGCATAGATTTTAATCCGACCTTTTTCAGCCACCGCATGGTGAAAGACGGATGTACCTTATCCAGTCCTGACGCGGGGGTTCGGGAATTTTGGATACGGCACGGCAAAGCCTGCCGCCGCATCGCCGCGTGGATAGCGGAACAGCTTGGTTCGCCGGTACTGAACAACCTGTGGATACCCGACGGCTGCAAGGATATTCCCGCTGACCGGCGCGGCCCGCGGGAACGGCTCAAACGCAGCCTTGACGCGATTTACGCGGAAAAATATCCGGGCGTGATTGATTCGGTGGAAAGCAAAGTGTTCGGCATTGGAGTGGAAGCCTACACCGTAGGCTCAAGCGAGTTCTACATCGCGTACGCCGCCACTCATCCGGGTGTTTATCCGTTGCTGGACAACGGGCATTACCACCCGACGGAAATGGTAAGCGACAAAATTCCCGCGCTCCTCCTGTTTTTCGACAAGCTGCCGCTTCATGTCACCAGGGGAGTGCGTTGGGATTCGGATCATGTGGTGATCTTTGAAGATGAGATTCGTGAAATAGCGAAAGAAATAGTCCGCAACGACGCGCTTGACCGGGTTCTTATCGGCCTTGATTTCTTTGACGCTTCCATCAACCGGATCGCCGCGTGGGTCATCGGATGCCGGAGTATGCAAAAAGCCCTTCTCTACGCGCTGCTTCAACCGAACGGCCGTCTTAAAAAACTTCAGGATGAGGCGGGCTACACCGGGCTTATGACGCTTCATGAAGAACTCAAAACCTATCCTTTTGGGGCGGTGTGGGAAGCCTATTGCGAGCGGGAGAACGTTCCCGCGGATAAATGGTTTGCCGAAGTGGAACGGTACGAACGGGACGTTCTCAGCAAACGGACGTGAGGGATGCTGACATGCGGTACTACCTGGCTATTGATATAGGCGCTTCCAGCGGGCGGCATACGCTTGGTTCGGTTTCTGACGGGCGGATTGCCATTGAAGAAGTGTACCGCTTTCCCAATGGGATGCGGCGGGAAAACGGAAGCCTGCGCTGGGATACGGAGGCTCTTTTTCAGCATATTCTCGTGGGGATGAAAAAATGCAAAGAAAAGGGGAAAATTCCGCGCAGTGTTGGCATTGACACATGGGGCGTAGATTTTGCGCTTGTCGATGGACAAGGGCGCCTCATCGCTCCGGCGACCGCGTATCGGGACAACCGTACGGAAGGCATGGATCGGGAGGTCGAGCGGATCGTCTCTTTTGAAGAGTTGTATGGCGTTACAGGCATACAAAAGCAGCCTTTTAACACCATTTATCAGCTTATGGCGCTGAAAAAAAGAGAGCCGGAGCTGCTCGAAAAAGCGGCGCGCCTGCTTATGATCCCCGATTACTTCAACTTTCGTTTGACCGGCGTCGAATCCCATGAATATACGAATGCGACCACCACATCGCTTGTGGACGTGGCGGAGCGGGATTGGAGCCGCCCTCTCATTGAGCGGCTTGGTTTGCCCCAGCGCCTGTTTTCTCCCCTGTCCTCGCCCGGCGCCGTTATTGGAACGCTCGCCTCGCGCATACGGGAAGAAATAGGGTATGACTGCGCCGTCGTTCTGCCGGCCACCCACGACACAGGGAGCGCGTACCTTGCGGTTCCCGCTCAGAGAGATGACGCCATCTATCTTTCCAGCGGCACATGGAGTTTGATTGGCATTGAGACTCAATCGCCCATCATCAGCGCGGCCGCCAGAAAAGCGAATTTTACCAATGAGGGAGGCTATGCGTTCCGCTACCGGTTCCTGAAAAACTGCATGGGGCTGTGGATTGTTCAGTCGATTAAACGGGAGTTGGGAGACGCCTATTCTTTCGCGGACTTGCAAAGGGAAGCTGAGGCGCGCGGCGCGTACAACGCGAATGACAGCGCCTTTTCTTCCTGCATTGATGCAAACGCTCCGGAACTGCTCGCGCCGGAAAGCATGATAGACGCCGTAAGGAACCAATGCAAAGCGCGCGGTGTCGCTGTTCCGCAAACGGTGGGGGAGCTTATGCGGTGTGTGTACCGGAGTCTCGCCCATTGTTACGCGGACGCCGCGCGGGAGATAGCGGACATCACCGGAAAAACGTATGGAGCGCTGCATATTGTCGGAGGAGGCGGCAAAGACGGCTATCTGAATCGGCTTGCGGCGCGGGCGACCGGCATGACAGTGTACGCCGGGCCTGATGAGTGTACGGTGATCGGCAATCTCATCGCCCAGATGATTGCGGCGCATGATTTTTCAGACGTTTCTTCCGCAAGAAAAGCTGTCGCGGAAAGTTTTCCTTAAAAAGGCGCCGCCCGCCCCGCTACCGGATCAACCATCAAGTCCATCGCCTCAAGGGGCGACGCGCCGAGGAGTATATCCTTGGGATATTGCGAAGATATGTTCCTAAGAGACGCAATTGGCGGTTGACGACACAGAAAAAGATAGATAAGGTTGTAAACAAGATTGACGCGACGAAAAACGGCGCCATCCAATGGAGTTTCAGGGGTTAAGCGGCAGCCGAAAAACGCCCCATTTTCCTGAAGTGTTATTGTATAGACGCTTTCTCAAAAACGCGGAGGGCGATGTACCGCGCCCATGTAAAAAACGGAAAAATCCAATAACCCGTCCGCCTTTTTTCTGAAAAAAGCATATAATTAAAAAATGGCGGCACATATGAAACTATAGCCAGAGACGTGGATAATATTTATAATATGAGCCTGTTCCAAAACGCGAACTGCGTTTGCGAACTACATTCGGGTTAGTTTTGGAACAGGCTCATATGATCGAGACATAGGCGGTGTATTGACTCTCCCGTGTTAATAAATCGGGAAGCGATAGACATTAAAGGAGCGGAATATGAACATGAACGAAAGCGTCAAGCCGGTGAAGAGACCCGAAAAAATCCTTCAATACGGCGAGGGCAATTTTTTGCGGGCGTTTGTCGACTGGATGATCGATATTCTCAATGAAAAAACGGATTTCAACGGGAATGTCGTTGTCGCGCAGCCCCTGGAAAAGGGCATGGCGGACATGATAAACGCCCAAAACGGGCTGTACACCACGGTGTTGCGCGGCGTACAGGATGGAAAAACCGTAGAGGAATTCCGCGCCATCACGTCTATAAGCCGGTGCGTCAACCCGTACTCCCAGTTCGACGAATACCTCAAGCTGGCGGAAAACCCGGACCTCCGGTTCGTTGTGTCCAACACCACGGAAGCGGGAATCGCGTACAACGCGGCGGATCGGCTTGACGACAGACCGCAACGCTCTTTTCCGGGCAAGGTGACGGCGTTCTTGTACAAGCGGTTCGAGTGTTTTCACGGCGCATTGGACAAGACGCTGGCGTTTATCCCCTGCGAACTCATCGACAAAAACGGCGACGCGCTAAAAGCGCTCGTGCTGCGGTACGCAAAAGAGTGGAAGCTGGGAGAGCCTTTCATCGCATGGCTTGAGGCGTGCGGGTTCTGCAACAGCCTCGTTGACCGCGTTGTGCCGGGCTATCCGAAAGAAGAGGCGGAAGCGCTATGGAAGAAACTCGGCTATGTTGACAACCTCATTGACATGGCCGAAATTTTCCACCTGTGGGTCATTGAAACACAACGCGATTACAGCGCGGAGCTTCCCTTTGACAGAGCCGGACTCAATGTCATGTGGACCACTGACATGAGCTTTTACCGCACCCGCAAGGTGAGAATCCTGAACGGCGCCCACACCATGACGGTTCCGGCGGCGTTCCTCTGCGGGCTTGATACGGTGGAGGAGTGTTGCAAGGATCCGCTTGTCTCGACCTACATGAAAAAGGGGATATTTGAGGAAATCATTCCTTCTATGGAAGGAAGCGAGACCGAATTAATCCGCTATGCCAATGACGTGCTTGAACGGTTCGCCAATCCGTATATCAGGCACCTCTCGCTTTCCATCACCCTCAACTCAATATCCAAATTCAGGACCCGGTGCCTCCCGTCCCTCAAGGCGTATATTCAAAAAAAGGGGAAGCCGCCGAAAATCCTCACGTTCTCTTTGGCCGCGCTGATCGCGTTTTACAACGGGACGCTTGTGAATGGCGAAATGACGGGAAGCCGCAAGGCGGGGGAAACCTATCCCATCAAAGACAACGAAGAAGAACTGAAACGCTTTGCGGCGATCTACAAGGAAAACAGCGCGGCTGGCGGGTTGGCGTCTAACACGCGGAGTATAGCCCATGCGGCGCTTTCCTTTGCGGGCTGGTGGGGCGAAGACCTCAGCGCCATACCGGAACTTGAGGACGCGGTGGCCGCCCATCTTGAAGGCATCTGGAAAAACGGCGTGAGAGCGGAACTTGAGAAGGTTGCGGCGTAATGGAAAAAAGAGAGACCGCGAAGGCGATTCGCATTCATGCGCTTGACACGGTTGCGGTCGCGCTGGAACCGCTTGCAAACGGGGAAGCCATCGTCATTGAAGGCGCCTTTGGCGGCGCGCCGGTTGTCTGCACGAGCGATATTCCAAGCGGGCATAAAGTCGCGCTGAAGGACATTGAGAAGGGCGAAAAGGTCGTCAAATATGGGCATCCCATCGGCAAGGCGTCTCAGTCCATACCGGCGGGCGCCCATGTTCATACCCACAACCTGCAAACCCTGCTCGCCGAAACGCCCGAATACTATTGGTCGCCGCCACAGACTGCCGCGCATACAGACGCGAAGGCGTCTCCAGCCGCGCCTGAAATAGAAGTCTTCAAACGCGGCGACGGACGCATAGGCATCCGCAACGAAGTGTGGATCGTTCCAACGGTCGGGTGCGTGAACCGTACCGCCGAAGCGCTCGCTTCATGGGCAAGCCGCGAATACGCGGGCAGGAACATCGGCGGCGTGTTCGCGTGGCCTCACCCCTACGGCTGCTCCCAAATGGGCGATGATCACGAGGCGACCCGCGCCATTCTCGCGGACCTAGTGAAACACCCCAACGCCGGCGCTGTTCTGGTGATTTCTCTGGGTTGTGAAAACAACACCATCGGACGTTTCAAGGAAGCTCTCGGCGAATATGCGGAAGACCCGTACCGCGTCCGGTTCCTTGTAACCCAGGAAACCGAAGATGAAATCGCCGACGGCAAGGCGTTGATCCGGCAACTGGTGTCATACGCGGAGCGGGCGAAGCGGGAAAAAGCCCGGATCTCGTCCCTTGTCGTGGGCATGAAGTGCGGCGGTTCGGACGGGTTTTCCGGCATTACGGCTAACGCCCTTGTGGGGCAAGTATGCGACATGCTCACCGGCATGGGCGCTTCGGTCATCCTCACCGAAGTCCCGGAGATGTTCGGCGCCGAGCGGACGCTCATGGACAGGTGCGAAACCACAGAAATCTTCGATAAGACCGTGCGCCTTATCAACGGCTTCAAGGAATATTTCCGTTCCCATAACCAAACCGTGTATGAAAACCCCTCGCCGGGCAACAAAGCCGGCGGCATCAGCACCCTTGAAGACAAGTCCTGCGGCTGCGTGCAAAAAGGCGGTTCGGCGCTTGTCCGGGGCGTGTACCATTACGGCGAGCGTCTGCCGCCCGGCGCTGAAGGGCTTGTCCTGCTGGAAGGGCCGGGCAACGATATTGTTTCCACCACCGCAATGACCGCCGCGGGCGCCCACCTGATCCTTTTCACCACAGGGCGCGGCGCGCCGCTGGGAGCGCCCGTTCCAACCCTTAAAATCGCAAGCAATTCGGCGCTGGCGCGCGGAAAGCCCGCGTGGATCGACTTTGACGCGGGGAGGATGCTTTCCGAGCCGGTTGATGCCATCAGGGACGAATTATTTCAATTGCTATTGGATACAATTAATGGTACTATAGCAACAAGAAACGAACTCAACAATTATCGTGAAATCGCCATTTTTAAAAATGGCGTCACGCTTTAGGAGGAAGAAATGAAACTTTTTTTGGATAATGATTTTCTGCTGGAAACGGAGACCGCCCGTTCTCTGTACCACAAAGCGGCGAAGAACGAGCCGATTTATGACTTTCACTGCCATTTGATACCATCTCAAATAGCGGAAAACAAACGGTTCGCCAATCTTACGGAGATATGGCTTTCAGGCGATCATTACAAGT
This sequence comes from Treponema sp., assembly GCA_031259035.1. Classification (GTDB taxonomy): domain Bacteria; phylum Spirochaetota; class Spirochaetia; order Treponematales; family Breznakiellaceae; genus JAIRKH01. The sequence goes on from JAIRLZ010000028.1 coordinate 10,633, forward strand.
GGCGCGTGATGCGGGCTATGGGATTCGATGAGTATTACATCACCGGCGGCGCATCCGATTATGAAAAATTCATCGCATGGGCAAAAACCGTTGAGCAGCTTATCGGCAACCCGCTTTACCACTGGACTCACCTTGAGTTGCGGCGGTACTTCGGCATCCATGAGCCGCTCACCGCGAAAACCGCTCCCGCAATCTGGGAAAAAGCCAACGCCGCGCTTACAGAGGACAGCTTGTCAGTCAAGGGCATCTTTGAAAAATTCAACGTCCACACGGTCGGCACCACGGACGATCCCATTGATTCCCTTGAATGCCACACGGCAATCGCGGAAGGCGCCGCTCCCATCGGCGCGATAAAGACCAGAGTCATCCCCTCGTTCAGGCCCGACAAGGCGCTCAATATTGACAAAGCGGGGTTCGCTGATTATGTGGAGAAATTATCCGCGGCAAGCGGCGTCTCAATACGCTCGGTTTCCGATTTGGTTGCGGCTCTTGAAAACCGCGTGGAATTCTTCGCCGCCCGCAGTTGCCGCGCTTCGGATCACGCGCTTGAATACCCGCCGTTTGTGATCGCGGATGACGAAACAATCGAAAAGGCTTTTCAGACAGCCCGCTCCGGTCAACCGGTCGACCCAGAAACCGCTGACGCATACAAAACAAGG
>JAIRLZ010000031.1 GCA_031259035.1 Treponema sp.
CGTTTCGATAGGCGCCGTGATGGGACTCTGCGCGACGGTTTCCGCGTCAATGATACGCGATGGCGCGCCGTGGTCTATGGCTGTGGCAACCGCCCTCCTAATCGGCGTCGTCTGCGGCGCTATAAACGGCGCCGGACTCATATTCGTGAAAATTCCTTCAATTATTATGACGCTTGGAATGGCAGGCGTTATTCGCGGACTTATCTATGTATATACTGGAGGCCGATGGGTAGAAAACATTCCCGATGGATATAAGGCTATCGCGCAGGACTCTTTTCTCGGCGTATCGTTTTTTTACTGGGGCGCGTTTTTTGCCATTATCGCCGGCATTCTAATTATGACGCGCTTGCGGCAGGGACGCCACTTCGCGGCGGTAGGCGACAACATAGCCTGCGCAACCCTGCTTGGCATTCCCGTCCGCTTTACAAAAATCGCGGCTTTTGTCATAGCCGGCGTCTTCTATGCCGCCGCCGGACTGATGTTTGTAAGCCGGATAGGTTTTGTCACCCCGATGGCCGGCAGCGGGTACGAGATGAAAGCGATAGCGGCCTGCGTACTTGGCGGCGTGAGTCTTTCCGGCGGCGTCGGATCGCTCGCGGGCGCGGCAATCGGCGCTCTTTTTATGGCGTCAGTCGGCCGTATTCTTGTGTTTCTAAACTCAACGGCGGACGACGATGTAATTACCGGCATTATGCTGATTGTCATCGTTGTGGCCGACGCGCTCTTGCAGCAACGGTCGGCGGAAAAGGCGCGCCGGCAAAGGCTCCTTGCCAAAACAAACGCCTCTTCGGGAGAACATGATGCTTGAATCGCGTAAGAATCAATTCAACCTGCAAAGACTGGCGCGCCTGCAAAGACTGGCGCGTTGGGAAACGTTTCTTGTACTACTTATTCTGCTTGAAGTCGTCGTATTCGGCGCGATAAATCCGCGTTTCCTGCGTCCCCATGTACTTTTCGGCAGTTTTAATGACTTTACCTCGATATGCGTCATATCAATATTTGTCACCTTTGTGCTGATAACAGGCGGCATGGATATTCAGTCCGGCTCCATAGTCGGGCTTTCATCAATAGTACTGGGCGTCATCTGGGCAAGCTCCGGTCTCAACATCTGGCTGATTGTCGTACTGACTATTATGACCGGCGCGTTCTGCGGGGCTTTCACGGGGTTTCTTGTGGCTTTCACGAGAGTCCCTTCGATGGTCGTAACGCTGGGCTGTTCCTTCCTCTACAGCGGTTTCGCAAAAACCATTATGAAAATCGCCAAGATTGAGGCGCACAAGGGCATCAGCGACTTTCCGGTTTCGTTTACCGCCTTTACCAGTTGGAACATAGGAGGCGCGCCGTTTCAGTTTGTGATCTTTATAGTCCTTGCGCTAATCGCCCATGCGCTTTTACACCGGACAAAATACGGCCGCTATGTGTTTTTGTGTGGAATCAACCAAAATGCGGCGGAGTATTCCGGCATAAAAAGCCGTCTTATCATTATGAGCGTCTACATCCTGTCCGGCATGGGCGCGTCTTTTGCGGGAATCATCCTTACCTCGTACCTAGGGACGGCAAAACCCGATTTTGGCAAGGAGCTGACGCTTCCCATCATTACCGCCGTTGTGTTGGGCGGCACGTCAATACTGGGCGGCAAGGGAACCATCGCGGGTACGGCTCTGGCTGCCATCGCTATAGGCGTGATGCGCTTTGGGCTGTCAATGAGCGGCGTCAGCACACAGTATCTCGATATACCGGTTGGCTTTCTTTTAATTGTCGCGGTTGGTCTGCGCGGCTTGTCAGGAAATTTGGGCGCGGTGAAAGCGCTTTTTTACAGGGCAAAACCGGCTTTGAGCCGGAAAAAATAAATTTTTGGAGGAAACAGAATGAAAAAGGCAACATTGGTTCTGTCGGCGCTATTGGCGCTGACAATTTCCACTCAGGTTTTCGCAAACGGCGACCAGCAGGGCAAGGCGGCTGCCGGCGGCAAAAACCTCACCATCGTTTTTGTGCCGAAGATAACCGGCAACGCCTTCTTTGAGACCGCGAATGACGGCGCCCAGAAATGGTCGAAAGAATGGGGCTTTACGGTAAAGTATGACGGCAGCCCCGAAGCGGCCGTCGCCAACCAAGTGACGGTTATCCGCAACGCTATTCGTCAGGGCGTTGACGGCATCTCCGTCTCATCACTGGATGCCACGGCCCTTGACGGCGTTATGAAGGAGGCGATGAAGGCCGGTCTCGCCGTTACGACCTGGGATTCGGACGTTTCAGGCGACGCCCGCACGGTCATGGTTTCGCAAGGCACCCCCGACATCCTCGGCAAAATGCTCGTTGACATGGGCGTCAAATCCCTGCAAAGCCGCGGCAAGAATCCCGACGCGGACGCCATTCGCTACGCATGGCACTATTCCCAGTCAACGGTCGCCGACCAGAACTCCTGGCGCGTCGCGGGCGAAGCCTACATCAAGCAGAAGTATCCCCAGTGGGTGAATATCCGTCCGGATAATTATTACTCGAATCAGGATGCGGAGCTCGCGATCACCACAGGCGAATCCATCCTCAAGGCCAATCCTGACATGGACCTGATAATCTGTAATGATTCGACGGCGCTGCCCGGACAGCTTCAGGCCGCCCAGAACCTCGGCTACGACAAGGGCAAGATAACGATCACGGGCTTTGCCACGCCGAACTCTATCAAACCCTACGCCCGCGCTGGCATTCTTGAACGGTGGGGGCTGTGGGATTCCGGCTTGCAGGGCGCGCTCGGCGTGTACTTCTCCTACTATCTGGCGAGCGGCAATTCCATCAAGGTTGGAGACAAAATCACCGTTCCCGGCATAGGGGAGGTGGAAGTGCTTCCTAACACGGTGCTTGATCCGCAGGCCTATACCGCGCCGGATTCCGGCGTAGTCCTGCTACCGGAACGCGCCGAGTTCACCACGGCCAACATGGACAATTACAATTTCTAACTACACTTAAACGAACCGGGGCGCTTGCCCGCCCCGTGTTTTTGGAGGAAACATGGCAGATTTGGAAGGACTAAAAGTCGAAAAAAATTATCACATCAACGAGCCGTTTGCGGCCAAAGGCGATTTTCATGTCAAGGGCATGGCGAATCAGGAATGGGGCATTAAGAAACACCTGTCGAACATTTTTAATCCCCGGAGCGGCAACACCGTTATGTTTGCCTTTGACCACGGTTATTTTATGGGTTCAGTCTCCGGTTTGGAACGGCTCGACATCTTGATTCCCAAATTGCAGGATCATGTCGATGTGCTGATGGCGACGCGGGGGGCGCTTCGCACCAGCGTTCAGCCTGATTGCCGGAAGGCGATAGCCCTGCGCGTAAGCGCGGGCAGCTCCATGCTAAACGATGACTTGAGCCATGAACTGACGGCGGTTGACATTGAAGACGCGATACGGATGAACGCGGACTGCATGGCGGTTCAAGTTTTTATTGGGGCGGACGGACAGCTTGAGAGTATCGGCAACCTTTCGAAAGTGATAAACGCCGGTATGCGCTACAGCATCCCGACGCTTGGCGTTGTCGCGGTCGGCAAGAATATGGAACGCACTGATCAGTATTTTAAACTTGCCACACGTATCATCGCGGAACTCGGGGCGCATATAGTGAAAACCTACTATTGCGATAAGTTTGAGGAAATTGCCGCAGCCTGCCCTGTTCCCATCGTGGTGGCCGGCGGCAAGAAACTCGCCGAAAAAGAGGCGCTGGAGATGGCGTACAGATCGATACAAGGCGGCGCGCGCGGGCTTGATATGGGCAGAAACATTTTCCAAAGCCTCCACCCTGTGGAGATGGCCGATGCCATCGGTAAAATTGTTCACGAAAAATTCACGGACAAAGAAGCCTTTGAGTATTACAGTGACCGTATAAAGAGCAAATGACAGAAACGATGTCTTAAAAGAGCTTTTCTCAAAACGCGAACTATGTTCGGCGAACTATGTTCGGGTTAGTTTTGAGAAAAGCTTTCGAAAAAGCGGTCTAAAGCCCGCTTTTTCACTCTAAGGAACTGTTCAGAAATAACATGACCGTTTGGTCATGTTATTTCCTAATTGCGTAAGCAATTAAAACAAAATGCTGTGCATTTTGTTTATGAACAGTTCCTAAATCCAAGTCGGCTTTCCCAAAACTGTCGCTCCGCCCGTTTTGGGAAAGGCTCAAAAATAAGATTTTTAGAGATAATCCAAAGTCTTTTACTCGCGGTGGGGTCTAATACTAAAGGGCGATCCTTTAGGGCGGTTAGAGGTGGCGATGTCAACAAAAAATGCTCGCAGTTTGTTGCGCTTCGCGCATAAAACCTCCAAAAATCGCCCAGCCCCTTTATCGGGGTTTTTATGGTTCTTTTCAACGAAAAGACCAT
>JAIRLZ010000209.1 GCA_031259035.1 Treponema sp.
CCTGATATACGGATAGTAATGCCAGTTCGCGCTTTCCGGAAACACGTGCAGCCATTTCTTCTTTTCATGCAGATCATCAAACGCCTGATTAAAATACTTGATTGTGTGAATGTCCGTAGGAACCGGTATCCCGCCGGCAAGCCGGATAAGGGTACGATCCGGTCCCGACAGATTTTCCTTCCACGCGGGAAAGTACAGCTTCCGGTAGCGTACCGCCTGCAACGCCATGAGAAAATCCCACCGGTGAATGTGGTTTGAAACCGTGAGCGCCCCGTTCTTAAACAGAGCTTTGTGTTTTCTGAGAATGGAACGCCCTTTGATTTTCAGCGCAAACCGCAGCCGGTTCAGCGGGAACACAAGGGTGAAAATACCGGCGTAGAGCCAGCCGCTTTTCCACCTGAAGGCAAACGATCTATCCCAAAACGGGTAGTCTTTGTCAATCGTGAAAGCGGCGCCGCCCGTTCTTGCATGAAGGTGTTCGTCAGGCTTTTCCGGGTAGGATATGCCTGTATCTGGAATATAAAAGGCTTCTTTTTTTTTCATGTAATCGACCTTTAATACAATTTTGTCAGCCACGTTGAAAGAGCCGGTATATATGTAACCAGCGCCACCACCGCAAGCTGTATGAACAGGAACGGCAACACTACGCGGGCAATTTCCACAAAAGGGCGCTTGAACCGGTAACTTGACAGGAAAAGGTTCATTCCAACAGGCGGCGTCAGAAAGCCTGTTTCCATATTTATAAGAAATATAACGCCGAGATGAACCGGATCGATCCCGTAGGCGACGCCAAGCGGAGCAATCAACGGCAAAATGATGAGAATGGCGGAGAAGATGTCAATGAGACAGCCGGCGGCAAGCAGGGCGATGTTCAATGTGAGTAAAAACACCCATTTTGATGAAATGGCGGCTTTCATCCAATCAGCGAATAGTTCCGGCGCTTGAGAATCGATAATGTAATATGAAAACGCCTGGGCAAGCGCCAGTATCGACAGAATGCCGCCAATAATAGGCGCCGCTTTTATAAAAACGGTTTTGATTTCAGAGAATTTAATTTCCCTGAACAACAGCGCTTCCACAACAAAGATATAGACCACGGAGAACGCGCCGATCTCAACCATGGAGAGTATGCCGGTAAAATAGCCTGCGATAAGGATCACCGGCAGCAGAAGCTCAAATAAAACGTTTTTAAGGGAGGAAAGCGCGTCCTTGAGGTGAAAAGGTTCAAGCGGCATCTTTGTTTTTATTGAAGAACCGATGCCGAGCGCGATCATGGAGGCGGTCAGTATAAGACCGGGGAAAATGCCGCCCAAAAAAAGATGCACGGTATTGGTTCGAGTCGTGGCGCCTACGAGCAGAATCGGGAGGCTTGGCGGGAAAAGCAGTCCGACGCTGCCCACCGACGTGAGCAGTCCTATGGTAAATTTATCGCTGTAGCCCGCCGATCCCCGCGCCGCGCCGCCTGTCAGCGCCGTGTACAGAACGCCGCCCAGCGCAAGAATGGTGACGCCGGACGCTCCGGTAAACGAAGTGAAGAATGCGCAGATGATCACCGTCGCCACGATAGACCCGCCTGGAAGCCAGCCGAACAGTTTCCTGAACGTGATCACAAGCCGCTCTCCGGCTTTGCTTTCCGAAAGGAAAAAGCCCGTTATGGTGAAAAGCGGTATGGCGACGATGCTGCCGCTCGTAAGCCCCGTATAAATCTGATTGGCTACAACGTCAATGTCAGCGCCGGAAGCCTGTATTAAAAGCATGGATACGCCGCCTATGACGACAAAGAGCGGCGCGCCGATCAGGGCGGCAAGGAGCAGCAGGATAACGCCGGGCGTCCGCAGGCGTCCGGCGACAGAGAAGCCTATATCCGCAACCGTATATGCGAAGTCCGGCATATCCATGCCCCAGATCACCTTGAAGATCAGCGGCAAAGAACAGAGGGTTCCGAGAAGGAGCGGCAGAAACGCGATGACACGCGCCTTTCCTTCAAGCGGCGTGTAACGGGCGAACCTGAACGCTATCACCGCATATCCGATGGGCATGATCAGCGCGAAAACCTGATCCGGAATAAACCCAATCATGGTGAACGGCGCGAGGCTCACTCTGATAAACGCAGCGGAACACCATACAAGAATTGCGCTGGCAAAGCTGGAAAACAGCCCGCTTATAATGGACAACCGCGCTTTTATTTTTTCCGTTTTGACATACTGAACGAGGCTGATGGAGAGATGCTCTTTTTTTCGCGTCGTTATCATGCCGCACACAAGTCCGACGACAAGGAGCGTGTGGGTTATCAGCGCCGGAGACGCCGGCACCCGCGAGTGAAACGCCAAACGCATGAAACTTTCGGCGAAGGGCAGGAGCGTAAGAGCCGCTAGGGAAAAGCAGCACAGCCCTTCCTCTATACGCCACACAAGCGGCGTTTGCGAAGCGGCGCTTTTCGGGGGTTTGTCCATTTTTTTTCGTCCGCTCACTTAGTTTCTCTTTCGGTATGCGCTTACTATGGCTTCGATTCTGTCGTACATCGGCTTGTCAAAGGTGGAGCCGAACAGTTTCGGCAGCGCCTGCCGCACATCATTATACCAAAGCTGCGCCTGCTCCGGCGTCACCTCGTTGACGATGAGTCCGTGCTGTTGCATGGTTTCTATTATTTCGGCTTCCAATTGGGCGACCGCGCCGTTCAGTTCCACTTCGTGCCGTTTTGCAATGCGCAGCAATGTATCCCGGTACTGTTCAGGGATCCGCTTCCATGTGGTCTGGTTCATAACGATTGCCCCCAGAAAGGGCGCCACATTGAGGGAAGCCATTCTTTTGGCAAGCCCGAACGCCTGCGTCCCTCCGGCCATGACCGGGCTTAAATACACGGCGTCGATCTGTCCGCCGCTTAAACTCACCAATATCTGATTCTGGGCGACCGGCACCATGGTATAGCCCATCGCCTTGAACGCATCAAGAAGCTGGGCGTCGCTCTCGTTTGCGCCAAGACGCTGCCGCTTGAGATCATTTGGAACATACACGGGCGCTTTGGAGAAGAATTTGACCCAGCCGACTTTTGACCACGCCAGCATAAAAAAGGTCTTGCTGCTGTTGATTTTTCGCTCAAGTTCGGGTTTGATCACGTCAAGCGCCGCGTCAAGTTCGCCGTCATTGCGGATGAGAAACGGACAGCTTAGCGTCAGCGCTTCGGGCGTTATTTCATTTAAACCAAACGAAGAAAGAATAGCGGCCTGTATGGCGTTCGATTTCAGTTTCCGCAGTACGGCGGTTTCGCCGCCCTGGGTTCCATCCCAGTAAATCTTGAGTTCCACTTCGCCATTGCTGGCGTCCCTCCACTCCGCGGCCATCTTGTTAAGGTGAGCGCCCCACGGCGTGTTTTCCGGTACGGACGCGGCTAATTTTATGGTGATTTTCCTGGGCGCGGCGAAAATGCCGCTGGAAAGGATGCACATCAGCAGAAAGGCGGTGACAAATCGATATTTCATAAAATGAAATATAATACTTTTTATGAAGGAAATCAAGCGTCCGCGGCGCCTTATGAAAATGGCGCCCAAATCATAATGGGGGCGTTCAAATGAGAGGTTGGACATGAATGGGAAACAGCCGGCGGCGGGGGGATATAAAACCTGCCATCAAGAGGCGGCGAGGGTAAGACGCGGTTGACAAAGAAGCCGAAAAACAGCGTGAAGGCCGCCTATGGGCATTACCGGGCAGACTGTGTTAAAAGTGTGTGTGAACGGATATATGCGTGGCCCCTCATTTTGAAATCTAAGTTTCCAAATCCAACCGCCCTTCAGGGCGCGCCCTGAAGGGCGGTGGAATTAAACCCCACTGCGAATAAAGGACGCCGGACTCCGCAACGCCTCGGTCTTTCCGCGCGTCCCTCCCGCTTTGTGAAAAAGAGGCGCAAACGGTATGGGTAAAAATGTATCAGATGAGTATAAAAAATTTACCCATAGAGCTTTTCCCAAAACGCGAACTATGTTTGCGAACATTGAACGCCTCGTTCAGCGTCGTGGATCACCTTACATTTTTTCAGCCCACATCGTTCTCCCCGTAGGAAGTTCATATCAAATATGCGCCTAAAAAACGTCTGATTGGCATATGTTCTGCATATATATCCATATGCACATTATAAAAGTACTGACCATCTGCTCTATCGCTTTTTTGGCGGGAACCTGCAAGCCTCTGCTAGACCAATTCGGCAAGACGCGGAACAAAGCCACAGCGTATGAATATGCAATCATAAAGCGGGGGACAATAGAAAAAACCGTATCCTCCAGCGGAACCCTTGAACCTGTCGCAACGGTGAAAGCGCTGCCCCGCATGAGCGGCAAGGTGGAGCGCGTCTTTGTTGATTACAACGACAGCATCCACAAAGGGCAGATACTCGCCGAACTCAATACGGACATGCTCAAACTGCAACGGGAGCAGCAAGCCGCGCAGGTGTTAAAAGCCAGAGCGAACTACAATTTGCAGTTGATAAACTATCAGAATTTAGAAAGGCTCGCTGAAAAGAGCCTCATTTCAGAATATGAGTTGAAAAGCGGCAAGACAACTCTTGACATTCAAAAAGCCGATCTTTCAGTCGCCGAATCAAATTTACGAAGTATAGAGACAGAAATCAACCAGTACGCCTATATAACGTCTCCCATTGACGGCATAGTTCTGGAAAGAACGGTTAATGAAGGGGACACCGTGGTTGACAGCTCAAGCGGCAACTCCTCGGCGATTTTTACTCTCGCGGAAAATCTTGAAGAAATGCGCATAAAAGCGTGGGTCGGAGAATTAGACATCGCGTCTATTTATGAAGGTCAAGAGGTTCGTTTTACGCTTGAAAGTCTTCCGGGCAAGAATTTTTCCGGTATGGTTGAGAGCAAACGGCTTATGCCCTCAGTCCAGGACGGCGTTGTTTCCTATAATATTGTAATAAGCGTTGAAAATAAAGACGGCTCTCTGCTGCCGGGCATGACCTGCTCGGTCGAATTTATCGAGGAGCGAAGGGAAAACATCCTTCTTGTCCCAAACGCGGCTTTGCGCTATCAGCCAACTGCCCTTTCGGAGGCGGAGATCAGCGATATGATTTTTAACGCGACTATTTCCAGCATGAGCGAAGAGCAAAAAGCGCTGGCGCTAGAGCGCCGCCGGCAGAACGCCACGAATGCCAGCGCCGGTGGAGGCGATCAAGCCGCCCAAGCCCCCAACCAGCGGAACGGACTGACAGGGCTTATGCAGGGTGGCGGGACCAGAGCGCAACGTATGCCGCCGCCTATACCGGGCGGGGCCGCTCAAAGCGGCGGTGCCGGGCGGCAGCCGTCCGGGCAGATGAAAACGCTGTGGTTTATTGACGAACACAACAAATTCTCCTGCGTCATGGTTCAGGCTGGCGCAAGCGACGGCTCTTACACCGAAGTGCGCATGGCCGGAGGCGAAAATGAAGGGGACCTGGAAGAAAAGCGCGTCATAGTCCGGGAGCGGATAGCCGGTCTTGCCAGCGGCAACAGCGCCGGGGGATCCAGCGGATCAAGAGCGTCGTCCAGCGGCGCTAGGGGCGATGGCGGTGGAGGATGAGTTGATGGCTGTCATTGAATTGCGGGGCGTCACGCGCATATACAAACTTGAATCGGTGGTCGTAAACGCGCTTCGCGGCGTAGATTTTTTCGCGGAATCAGGCGAATTTGTAGCGGTGATGGGCCCGTCAGGTTCGGGAAAATCAACGTTTATGAACATACTCGGCTGCCTTGACAAGCCGAGCGCGGGTTCCTATCTGCTTGATGGAATCGAGACCGCGGCTTCCAACGCCGACACATTCGCCTTTATCAGAAATCAAAAAATCGGCTTTGTATTTCAAGCGTTTAACCTGCTCGCAAGAACGACGGCGCTGGAAAATGTGGAGCTTCCCATGTTTTATAACCGCAAGTACAAGAAAAAAGAACGAAAGGAGCGGGCTGCGAGATGCCTCAAAGAAGTGGGATTGGACGAGCGCATGTCCCACGTGCCTTCGCAATTGTCAGGGGGGCAGCAACAACGGGTGGCCATCGCCCGCGCTCTAGTGAATGATCCCGCCTTCATGCTGGCTGACGAGCCAACCGGAAACCTTGATTCCGAGATGTCTCTTGAAATAATGGCGTTGTTTCAGAATCTAAACGAGCGGGGAAAAACAATTGTTATGGTAACCCACGAGCCGGAATTGGCCGCATACACAAAACGGATTGTCACCTTGCGGGACGGCGCGGTGGTGGCGGACACTCCGGTAAAAAGCAGGCGGAGCGCGGCAAAAGATTTGCGGCGAAAGACGTGAGGGACAGAACGTGAACATCAGCGAACTAGTATCCACCTGTTTTAGAAACATTCTTCGCAACCGCATGAAAAGCTTTCTCACCTCCCTGGGAATCATCATCGGCGTGGGGGCGGTCATCATCATGGTGGCAATCGGCGAAGGGGCGCAGAAGCAAATAGAAGAACGGATTACGGCTATGGGAACAAATCTTTTGCAAATCATGCCCCGCAGGTTCCGAATGACGCCGGGACAGCAGACCATGCCGCGCCGCGTCCAGATCACCAGGTACGACGCGGAGAAAGTGAAGCGCGAAGCCGGTTACGCGCGGGCGGTTTCCGGTGTAAGCCAGCGGAGTTTCACAGTTTCCAACGCCAACGGAAGCGCGTCGGTCACGGTTATGGGGGTGGAGCCGGATTACCTTGTCATTAGAAACTGGAATGTCGAACAGGGGGCTTTCTTTGAGGATGCCGACGGGGAACAGAGAAACAAGGTCGCGGTGTTGGGGGGGACGGCTGCGGCGACGTTTTTTGGGAATGACGACCCAATCGGCGCGCGAATACGCATCGGGTCAAACCAATTTTCCGTCATCGGCGTACTGGAGAAGAAGGGCGCGGCTGGAAACGGCGCCGATCAGGATGACGTGATTATGATCCCCCTTGACACCATGCTGACCAGACTCGCCAACACCAAAAACATCAATCAAATAGCGGTAAGCGTGGCGCATAAAGATTATATGGAAGCGGCTCAAAAAGAAGCGGAATTGATTGTGCGGGAAGCTCATGCATTACGCGACGCGGACGCCGCTGATTTTGAGATTATGAATCAATCTGATATAGATCGGAAGAGCACACG
>JAIRLZ010000231.1 GCA_031259035.1 Treponema sp.
GGCGGGGTATTAGACCCCACTGCGAATAAAATATAATTAAAGGAAAACCACCATGCAAATGACGATACGATGGTTTGGGAACGGCTTCGACGCGGTGACGCTTGAACAGATACGCCAGATTCCCTTGGTAAAAGGGGTGATTACCACCCTTTACGGCACGCTTCCCGGTGAAGTATGGGAAAAAGAAGCCATTGCGGCGCTTAAAAAAGAGGTGGAGGACGCGGGGTTATGCATTGCGGGCATTGAGAGCGTCAATATCCACGACGCCATTAAGACCGGCGCTCCTGAACGCGACGCGTATATAGACAACTATATCACTACGCTGGAACGGCTTGGACAGGCCGGCGTTCATCTGGTCTGCTACAACTTCATGCCGGTGTTCGACTGGACGCGCACCGATCTTGCGAAAAAACTGCCGGACGGCAGTACTACGATGGCGTACGATCAGAAAATCATCGACACCATCGACCCCAACGACATGTCTTCTTTGATTGAGCGGCAGTCGAACGGCTTCGCGCTCGCGGGCTGGGAACCGGAGCGGCTCAGCAAACTCAAGGAGTTGTTCGCCTTGTACAACGGCGTCACCGAAGAAACGCTCGCCGCGAATCTCAAATACTTTCTTGAGGCCATCATGCCCGTATGTGAAAAATACGATATTAAGATGGCCATCCACCCGGACGATCCCTGCTGGTCTGTGTTCGGCCTTCCCCGGATTATGAAAAACAAGGAAGATCTTGTCCGCCTTATCACAATGGTGAAAAATCCGTGCAACGGCGTCACGCTTTGCACCGGAAGCCTCGGAACCAATCCCAAAAACGACATTCCATCCATCATACCGGCGCTTAAAGGACGCATTCACTTCGCGCATCTCCGCAATCTCCTGCATACCGGCGAAGGGACGTTTGAGGAGTCCGCCCACCCCACAAGTTGCGGCTCTCTTGACATGTTCGCCATTGCGAAAGCCCTGTACGACGCGGGGTTTGACGGCCCCATACGTCCGGATCACGGGCGCGCCATTTGGAGCGAGAGAGGTATGCCGGGCTACGGCCTGTATGACCGCGCGTTGGGCGCAGCCTACCTTAACGGCTTGTGGGAAGCGATTGAACGGCTGGGAGGTGGAAAATGAAGCTGAATAACGCTGAATTGTCAAAAAAAGAAGTCTGGGAAAAAGCGGGCGTTCTGCTGCCCCAATTCGACAGAAACGCCATGATCGCTGAAACGAAAAATGCGCCTGAGTGGGTGCATTTCGGAGCGGGGAATATTTTCCGCATATTTCCGGCCGCCCTACAGCAGAGCCTTTTGGAGCAAGGACTGTCCATGACGGGCGTTATTGTCGCCGAGGGCTATGACGGCGAGATTATCGAGAAGGTTTTTTCGCCCTACGACAATCTAACGCTGGCCGTCACCTTAAAGGCGGACGGCGGCATTGAGAAGCGGGTGATTGGCAGCGTCGCCCAGGCGCTGAACCTTGAAAAGCCGGAGCAGTTTTCCGTTTTGCAAAACATTTTCCGTTCTCCGTCTCTTAAAATGGCGAGCTTCACCATCACCGAAAAGGGCTACAGCCTGAACTCACGCGACGGCGCTTTCTTGCCCGATGTTCAAGCCGATTTTGACTCCCGCAGTACGGCGAGCTATATTGGGAAAGTGTCCGCGCTCCTGATGGAACGGTACAAGGCGGGAGCTTTTCCCATCGCTCTGGTGAGCATGGACAATTGTTCTCATAACGGAGACAAACTCTTTGCGGCGATCTCCGACTTTGCGGATCAATGGACGGCAAGGGGATTCATAGACAAGGGGTTCGCCGATTATGTGCGGGATAGGGCGAAAGTCGCGTTCCCGTGGTCAATGATCGACAAAATCACGCCGCGCCCTGATGAAGGCGTACGGAAAATGCTCGAAGAATCCGGTTTTGAGGATACGGCGGGGCAGATCACCGCAAAACAGACCTATATAGCCCCGTTTGTCAACGCTGAAGAGACTCAGTACCTTGTTATTGAGGATTCTTTCCCCAATGGCAGACCTCCACTTGAAAAGACGGGCGTTTTGTTTGTCAGCAGGGAAACGGTTGACAAAGTGGAAAAAATGAAGGTGTGCACCTGTCTGAATCCCCTGCACACAAGCCTCGCCGTGTTCGGTTGCCTTTTGGGATATACCAAGATAAGCGATGAGATGAAGGACGGCGATCTGGTGGCGCTCATAAAGACCATCGGTTACAAGGAAGGGCTGCCGGTTGTGGTCGATCCGGGCGTTCTTTCGCCGAAAGCGTTTATCGATCAGGTGCTGCGGGTTCGGCTTCCCAATCCTTTCATGCCCGATACGCCCCAGCGGATCGCCTGCGACACATCCCAGAAGATTCCGATCCGGTTCGGCGAAACCATCAAAGCCTATCTCGCAAGCGAAACGCTCAAGGTGGAAGATCTGCGTCTTATACCGCTGGCGCTCGCGGCGTGGGTGCGCTACCTGATCGGGGTCGACGATACGGGGGCTGTTTTTACCGTAAGCCCTGATCCGCTGTACGAGAGCCTTTTCGCCCATGTGAAGGGTGTCAAGTTGGGCCATGTGGACGATTTTCATAACGCTTTGCAGCCGATACTCTCGGATGCATCCATTTTTGCGGTGAATCTCTACGAAGCGGGGCTTGGAACGCGGATAGAAGGCTTATTTGCGGAGATGGTCGCCGGGGTTGGGGCGGTGCGCAAAACGTTGCGGAAGTATACGGCGGAAACGGCAGGTTCGGGAGAGGGCAGGCTATAAGAATCCGCTCTTCCCAGCGACCGCATTGATGTTTTTGTTCCGCAATGGAGATATCTCATTATTCGTAGTGGGGTCTACTTACCCCGCCCTTCAGGGCGGGGAGGTTCATTGACGCTTAGAATCGGCTGCTCCCGACTGTGCCGGGAGTTAAAATTTGAAAACAACGCTTTCCCGTCTATGACAACCGTCGCGGCCTTGCCGGAAGGCGTTGAGAGAACCCGTCCGGCGCGCTTCCGGTTATATCCGGCGAGTCGGGCGTACCGGTCCGGCGTCAAGGCCTTTTCTTTTCCGCCCGCCTTGCGGCGCCCCCTCCGGTTTCCCGTGCCGCCGTTTTTCATTCGTTCATGCGCAACCCCATTTGGACCTCCGCTTCTTGCCGGAAGCATGTCGATTTGGCTTGCCTTTTCATAATAGAGTTGTTTAGAAACTTCAG
>JAIRLZ010000238.1 GCA_031259035.1 Treponema sp.
CCTCACTCTCGATCACTATGACGCCCGCCGCCTCGCCAAGCACAAAACCGTCCCTGTCCGCGTCAAAGGGGCGGGACGCTTTTTCAGGCTCATTGTTGCGTTTGGTTGAAAGCGTTTTAAGCATCTGGAACCCGCCTATACCAAATGGCACTATACAGGACTCGGTTCCTCCCGCAATGACAACATCGCACCGTCCGGCGCGGATGAGATCAAACGCCTGACCGAGCGCGTCCGTCCCGGATGCGCATGCGGTAACCTGCGTAAAGGCGGGTCCCTTGGAACCGAAAAGCATGGAAATAGCGCCTGCGGCTTCATTGCCGATCATAAGCGGAATGGTTAATGGCAACATGCGCTTGGGACCTTGCTCAAACAACTTGCGGAACGATTCCGACACGATCTCGAAGCCGCCTATGCCGTTTCCCAACACAACGCCGGTTTTCTCGGCGTCCCTCGCCAAACGCCTGCGCCCGTCTTCCCCGGCTGAAAGAAGCCCGGCCTGCTCAAGCGCCTGAGACGCGGCGGCGACCGCGAACTGGGTGAACCGCGCCATTTTACGGGCGTCTTTTTTATCTATCCACACTGACGGATCAAAATTTTTCACTTCGCCGGCGATTTTCACGTCAAAATCGGCCGTGTCAAATTGGGTGATATGACCAATCCCGCTCTTCCCGGCTTTCAAACTGTCCTCAAAATCCGCGATTGAATTTCCTATAGGGGATACGATCCCCATCCCGCTAACAACCACCTTTTTCATTGTACACCTCACTTCAAATAAGCGATCCGTTTCAAAACGGAACCGCCGTCCGATTAGTTTTAAAACCGGCTTTACATAGCGGAACAACAAACGGCGCATACGGCGCGCCTTTCCTACATAAACATCCCGCCGTCAACGGACAACACCTGTCCGGTGATATACGAGGAACTATCGGATGCCAAAAACAGCGCCGCTTCCGCGATGTCTTGCGGATTGCCAACGCGCTTAAGCGGGATAGCGGCAAGCATAGCCTCCTTCGCGGCGTCCGGCATGGCGTTGGTCATATCGGATTCAATGAATCCGGGGGCGATGGCGTTGACCCGCACCCCCCGGGACGCGGTTTCCCGCGCCAAACTCTTGGCAAGTCCGATAAGCCCCGCCTTGCTTGCCGCGTAATTCGCCTGCCCTCCATTGCCATGAACGCCGACGACGCTCGACATATTGATGATGGAACCCGCCCGTTTGCGTATCATATCGGCGGCTATTGTGCGGGCGATGAGAAACGCCGCGGTCAAATTGATGTCAATCACTTTTTGAAAATCTTCAAGCGCCATTCTAAAAGAAAGTCCGTCTTTTGTGATGCCCGCGTTGTTCACCAGCACATCAAAACCGCCCGCTTCTTTAACCGCGTCTTTGACGATCCGCTCAACGCTCGCAAGATCGCTCAAATCCGCCGCTATCCAATGAAGTTTTCCGCCTGATTTTTCCGCCGCTTTCAAACGGCGCTCCTCAAAATCTTCCGGCAATTTCGTACTCACGCCCCACACGTCGGCGCCTTCCGTTAAAAACAAATCGGTTATAGACTTGCCTATACCCCGCGAGGCTCCGGTAACAAGAGCTTTTTTGTCCTGTAAACGCATCGTCTTTCCTTCTTTAGTTGGTATTATGACATATTCTCTCTTTTTGTCAATCTTACATTATTCGGTTGGTTTTGAAAAAAGCTTTAGGAAAAGCGGTCAAAAGCCCTCTTTTCCACGTAATGTTAAGGCTGTTTTTTCAAAATTCGCCGCCCTTATTACAGGGCGCGTTTTGAAAGCCGCCGCTACCGCGCCGCTATCGCGCAATTTTTGATACGGGTACAACCGAATAACCGGCGCTGATAAGAGCGTCAAGCAAAACAAAAATACGGTTATACAAATAGGTGTCCCGGCCTCCTTGCAATAAGCCCAGCCGCACCGGAACAACGGAAGCGTTTCGCTTTTTCTCCATGATGACCTCAATCATGCTGGAGGCGCTTCCAAATGGAAGCCCTCGCCGCAGAGCTTCCTCTCTGGTGACGGCGTCTCCGGGATCAACATCTCTTTCAACTGTTTTATAACCGGCAAACAGCGCGAATTCCCTTGTCTCCGGCCTCAGCGTATAAAAAGGCGGATGCCAAAGCAATGCCATCTCCCTGCCGGTGGCGGCAAAAAATTCATCTTCATTGAGGGCAAGTCCGCGGGAAATAAAGTTATTATCTATAATATACCGGGATGTGGAAAGATCAAGCGGAACGAAAAACAGAGACGCGGCTTCATGCCCCGCGTCAGCTATACGCCGCGCCGCTTCGGGATGCCTGCGGATGCATTCGCCATTCAGAAAAAAAGTCGCTTTTACATTGAAGAAATCAAGAGCGTCAAGCACATGGCTTAAACCGGTCGCATCATCATACACATCAAAACACAGGGCGATAGCGCCGCCATCAGCGGCAAAGACGCTTGAATCCCGGATGCGTATAAGGGGAGTTGTTCCCACTGATGTAATATCCCGTATCATAGGCAAATTTTCGTATATACCCGAATCCTGTTTTTCGAGGTACACACTATAGCGCCCGGAAACAAGCGACGTGGGACTCATCACCGGTTCCTGCAATTCGGTCCAGGCGAGACGCCCGTCGGTGCTAAACCACTTCCCATTGTTTTGGGCGAGTATGCGGTTGGTCTCAGCTTCGAATGCAACGCTGTCAACGGAAGAAAGGCATATGAGGTGGCGGGTCGCGCTGTAGTCTTGATTGATATGAATGCGCTCAATCCGTTTTGCGTCTCCGATGATAAAATCATCTCCAAGCCACACACACGCATACGACGGCGCGTCGCTGATAGACTGTATTTTCCGCCATGTTGTATAATCGTAAAGAACCGCGCCTTTTTCCCCAAAGAGAAGCGCGCGACTGCCGTCAGGGGAAAGCGCCGCATTGTCCATGCCGGGAGAGGGAAGCGGCGCAAACGACGCTAACGCGCCCGCTTCAGTGCCCACTAACGCCGCGGCGTTCAGCCGGTACACGCTTTGATCGGTTCCATTACGCGCGAAGATTGTTATGATGTTGGCTGACGACCAGAGCGCCGTGACGTCTGAACACAGTTCGGGCAATTGAAGACAGGGCAAAGCCGTTGCGCCAGAAACGCCAAGAGGATAAAAAAAGAGCGTGCGATGCGCGCGATTCACTTTGGAAATGAGAAGGGAGTTGGCGTCGGGCGCCACATAAAACTCATCAAAATCAGGATCAAAGGCAAAGGGAAGCGTTCCTGATGGGTATCCGATTTCCAGAAAATCACGGTACTTGGAACGGAAAAATATCTCCGAGCCTTTGATGCGGTACACCGTGGCGCCCTTAATATAGAAAAAATCGCCTCCTTCTTCCCACACCACACAGGCGACGCTTCCTTCCCCTATCAAACGGCGCCGTTCCTCTTCATAAGGCGCGTCGGCTGTCACGTAATAGTAGTATAGTTTTCTATCACGCTCATAGATAAACGCCTGCGAATCCGGACTCCACCGAACGGGAAAGGCGCGATCTGATTTCTCTACATAGGAAGCGACAAGGGTCTTTGCGCCTGAACTGATATTCATAAGCACAAGGTTTCCGTAGGCGGCGTTGACGCTTTCAAGCGACACAAGCCATTTGCCGTCTTTTGAAACTTCGGCGTTTTTAATAGCGGTTGAGGAAACATCCGCGCGCTCAATAAAAGACGGATACTCCTTAAACAACACCGGAAGGCCGCCCGCAACCGGAATGCGAGTCCACCCGAAGCTGTTCCGCACGAGGATCATCTCGCCGTTTTCAAGCAGATCGATGTTTCGAGGAAACGCGGTAAACTGTTTTAAGCTTAAATCAACAAGCTGAGAAACAAACAAGGCGCTTTCTTCATGGATGCCGTTGCAACTGTCCACCTTAAACAGCGCTTTGCCATCGTTTGATATGGCAAGCCCGCTAAAACGTATTTTTACGGGCTTGCCGGCGGCGGCGCCGGTTATAAAACAAAAAAAGAGAATGATTGAAAAAATCGCTTTATTGCACCTCGTAATGCCGCAAAAACGCATCAAGCTCCTTCTCCATGTTTACCAGATCAGCTTCCATCTGCACAAGCCGGGTAATAGAATACTGTCCTTTTTTCCCTAATAGGCGTTCGCACGTTTCATCTAAAACTGTTTCAAAAGAAGCGCTGTTTGAATGTATGATTGGTTCTCTTATCATTTTTATCTCAAGCCGCGCGCAAAACTAATCCGAACTATCGTTAGATATATCAGCGGTCTGGGCTGAAAGTCCGGATGCTATCGCGCCTTCATTGTCAAAAGCCTTTATAAAAAATGCCATCGCAATAAAGGCTATGAGTATTAGAACGAGTTTGCGCATAACGCCTCCAAAAGTAGTATTGTTGCGCGAGACTCAGGCTCGCGCAATTTGAGATTTGATTAACTATATCATATTTGTAAAAAAAATCAAGCGGCGAATTGCGGCAATTCGCCGCAATTTGTGGCGAATTCGCCGGCGTCAATCTGGTTCATCTTCACACGGATCTCATTGATTCCAGCGCTCAACTCCGCCGAAGGTTCATATTCCTTCCTCGCCGCCTGTTTTGCTTTCATGCGCTTGACTATTTCTTTCATAATCCCTATACTATTTTTCTACTGACAAGTCCCTCACTGTTGACCGCATCTCTAAAGAAAGGAAAGAAATGCTTCTGGGCGGGGCCCGTCAGCACAGATGAAAACGTTTCCCAAAAGTTTTGAGGGAACGCCTGTAGCATATAGCCATAATAACGAGGGTACCGTTTCAAACCGGGCGGGTTTTAGAAGAGAGGCAATGAGCCTCCGCGCGGCACGCGCGCAAACACAGTGTGCGACGCGGCATCTTAAGCGTTATATTGATTTGAACGGAGGCTCGGCGAACCACAGGTTTGCGAACCTTCGGTTCGACTGTAAGGAAAATTTATAATAGGTCTGGTTTAACGCCAACCTTGCAGGCGCCGCCTTATTTGAGCCGCGGCAAGCGCGAATCGAAGATTCGGCGGGGTATTAAACTAGACTTTGCGAATAAGGAAAGCGCTATGAAAATCGGCAAGAAACTTATTATTATGATTATCACGCTTACTCTTGTAGGGATCGGCATCCTTCTGGGAACTATTGTAACTATTTCCCGCGCCCAAATTACCTCGCTGATCGACGGCGAATTGAAAAATTTGGGGAAAAACGAAGCTTCCGTAATCAAGGCGTGGCTGGATGATAATCTCAGCATGGTTAGAACTCTAGCCGTATCAATGGAAGCCTATGAGCAGATAGAACTGTCCCAGCGCCGCTTTTTCTATAATTTGCTGCTTAAAGCGCAGGCCGAGAACAATTCGGATATCGCCTCTATCTGGACATGCTGGGAACCAAACGCTCTGGACGGACTGGACGCCCAATACGTCAATACCGAGGGGACGGACGCGACCGGCCGGTTCACCTCGTATTGGGTCAGGACCAACGGGAACATCTCCCTGGAGGCGCTGGAGGATTATGAGGACCCGACCACGGGGGGATATTACCTCATTCCCCGGAGAACCGGGAAAGAAACTATTGTGGAACCCTATTTTTACACTATCGACGGAGTCAGCACCCTGATTACGAGCCTTGTGGTCCCGATAAAAAAGAACGGCGTGGTAGTCGGGGCTGTGGGCATCGATATTCCCCTGTCCAAGATTCAAGCCAGCGTAGAGGCTATTCATCCCTATGAAGGCAGCATCGCCGCGGTTTTCAGCAACGGCGGGATTGTGGCGGGCCATTTTGATCCTTCCCGACTCGGAAAATCCATGACGGTTACCGAAGTGGAAATCGTAGGCGACCGTATGACGGATTATACAAACGCCATAAAAACAGGCGCGCTATACTCTTTCTCCTCCACTATCAATACTGGCGGCGCAAACACCGGCTTTACCATTCTCAGCATTCCCATTTCCATAGGGGAAACCGACACCCCTTGGGCCGTGGCGCTGGGGGCGCCTCAAACGATTGTCAACGCC
>JAIRLZ010000245.1 GCA_031259035.1 Treponema sp.
ATACGCTCAAGTTCCTCGTCTTCGCAGATTTTATAGGGGCGTTTGCGCGCCGCCAAATCCTTGCACACCGTGGTAAAGAACCGGAAGCGATCCTGCCGCAGAAAAAGGCGGTTGATGGTCTCCGGATGCAATTTTCCAACAGCCGCCACCGCGTTAAATCCGCATACGGCCAATTCTTCGGTAAGTTTATTCCGCATTTCCGCCCACCGCTATCGCGTCCATACGCTTGAGCCGCCTTGAAAGCTCCCGCGCAAGGTTCATAATGACCATTGCAAACGTTGAAATATCTTTTTTGTATATTTCATGCAGCTTTTTATTGGAAAGCGATAAGGTCGCCACTTTGTCCAGCGCCTGTATCGTAGCCACAATAGGGACAACCTCAATCAGCTCCATTTCGCCGAAAGCGTCTCCTTCACGCAACTCCGCAAGCGCGACATTGTTTTTTCTTACCTCAACCCTTCCCTCAAGGATAAAATAAACGTGGTCGTTGTAAACGCCTTCGCTCATAATGACTTCTCCAGACTGAAAGATTTTGTATTCCATGTACGGCAATATGCCCTCTATCTGCTCGGACGAGAGCCCGCCAAATAGGGAATATTTCTGTAAAATTTCAGGCGCAATGAGGATTCCTTGTTGTAAAGGAATGCCGCCGCCCGCATCATTGTCATCCATATCCGCCTCACACATTAAATTTGAAGAACACGACGTCTCCGTCCCGCACCACGTACTCTTTCCCTTCAACGCGGTGCTTGCCCGCTTCCTTGATCTTCGCCTCGGTCCGGTACCGCGCAATATCTTCGTAAGAATACACTTCGGCTTTGATGAAGCCCTTCTCAAAGTCACTGTGAATGACTCCGGCCGCTTTTGGAGCGGTGTCTCCGGCGTGAATCGTCCATGCGCGGCATTCATCCGCTCCCGCGGTAAAAAACGTCCGCAATCCAAGAAGCCGGTATGCGGCATGTGTCAGCGCGGAAAGACCGGATTCTTTTAGACCGAGTTCTTCAAGAAAGGCTTGCTTTTCTTCAGGATCATCAATGCCGGCAAGCTCCGCCTCAAATTTTCCGCAAATAACCACGGCTTCCGAACCTTCCTCCTCAGCGCGGCGCATAACGGTTTGTATGTATGCGTTTGCCGCGCCCGATGAAAAGGAGCGTATGCCCTCTTCGTCAACATTGCACACGTACAGTTGGGGCTTCATGGTGATAAAACGACAGTCGTACACAGCCGCTTTTTCGTCGTCGGCAAGAGCCGCGGAACGCGCCGCCTTGCCGTTTTCAAGCGGCAGTTCGATCTTACGCAGCGCCGAAAGCGTGATTTCCGCCAATTTCTGCTCCGGCTTCGCCTGCGCTTTGAGGCTGCGCTCAACCCGCTCCCTGCGCTTGGCAAGGGTGTCAAGATCGGCGAGCGCGAGTTCTATGTTGATGATCTCCATATCGGACGCGGGATCGATTGCGTTCGCCACGTGGATAATATCGGGATCGTCAAAGCAGCGCACAACCTGCGCAATGACGCCCGTCTCGCGGATGTGGGACAGGAACTGGTTGCCAAGCCCTTCGCCTTTTGACGCGCCTTTTACAAGCCCCGCAATATCCACAAACTCTACGCTTGCGGGAATAGTCCTCTGCGGATGAAAGATTTCCGTCAATGCGTCAAGCCGCGGGTCATTCACATTGACAATTCCGATGTTTGGATTGATGGTGCAGAATGGGTAGTTGGCGGCTTCCGCCGGCGAGGCGCTTAAAGCTGAAAATATAGTTGACTTTCCCACATTGGGGAGGCCTACGATACCACAATTTAATGACATGCCTATAGTATAGACTGTTTTGCAAGAATTGCAATGGGTGGAAACAGGTATGCGCAAAAACGTCGGGACATGCGGATGCCGTCCGCGGCTATGCCGGCGCGTTTGTCTGACAAACGCGGTTGTCTTGACAAACGCGGTTGTCTTGACAAACTTTCTTTTGCGCTTATAGTATTAATGAAATGAAAAGCAAGCGAAGCCCGCTCTCAAAAAGCGCCCTGTCCAACTATACAACCCTCATTCCCTATCTGTACCGCCGCCGCTTCCAATACATAGCGGGCTTTACATGCCTCCTCATCGTTGACGCGGCCCAAGTCATCATTCCGCTGTTCCTGCAACAAGCCATAGACAGCATTGCCGCCGGCGATTTTACCGCCGGAACAATTATGAAGCCCGCCGCCGCTATGGTCGTTATGATGACAATTGTCAGCGGCGGGCGGTTTCTATGGCGATATTTCATACATGGTTCGGCCCGGCGCATTGAAACCGAAATGCGCGCGGCGCTTTTCGACCATTTTCTTACGCTCTCCTACGATTTTTTCCAAAAGAACAAGATCGGCGACCTGCTTTCCCGTTCAACCAATGATCTTGACGCGGTGCGTGTAGCCATCGGCATGGGGCTTGTCGCGCTGGTTGACGGAACCGTCATGGCGGTCTCCATTCTGGCGATCATCTTCATAAATGACGCGCGTTCCGCCGCATTCGCCATTATCCCCCTGCCCCTCATCACGCTGCTGATTCTGCTGTTCGGCAATCTGGTCGGCAAGCGCTTCCAAAAGGTTCAGGAAGCCTATTCCGCCATGAGCGGCGCGGTGCAGGAAACCTTCGCCGGCATCCGCGTGGTGAAATCTTTTGTCAAAGAATGGCGCTTCATGCGGAAATTCGCGGACACAAATGACGATTACCGCGCTGCGAACATGGCGTTGGTGAAACTCTACGGCGTCTTTTTCCCGCTGATCGGTTTTTTTTCAGGATTAACTTCTATTATATTGCTGGCTGCGGGCGGCACTCGCGTCATTCAAGGAGCCATGACGCCAGGGCAGTTGACCGCCCTGTTCCGTTACTTCCAGATGTTGATATGGCCGCTCATGGGCGCGGGCTTCATGGTGAACTTGATGCAGCGCGGCGCGGTGAGCCTTGGGCGCATCAACGAGGTGATGCATACCCAGCCCCTCATAGCGTCGCCGGCGCATCCTAAACAGCCGGACGCCGGCGCCCCGTTCATAGAATTTCGCAATCTTACCTTCGCCTATGGTGAAAATGAGGAACATAAAGAATATGCGGGGGAAACTCAAGGAAACGTTAAAAAACAGAGCGTACTCAAAAACATCAACCTTACCATTGAACAAGGGACATGGCTTGGCATACTGGGACGCACCGGTTCGGGAAAAACGACCCTCGTGAAGACGCTTGTACGCATGATAGAGCCGCCGGCGCATACGGTTTTTGTGAAAGGAGTTGACGTACGGGATTGGGACTTGGAAGCGTTGCGCCGTCTTTTCGCCGTTACACCTCAAGATTCCTATCTCTTTTCCGATTCCATACGGCGGAACATAGCGTATGGACTTGAGAACGCGGAGAGCGGCGGCGCAGCCGAATACATAGAAAAAGCCGTGTCCCTGTCCGCCATTGACAAGGATCTTGAGAATTTCGCGGACGGCTTGGACACCATTATCGGGGAGCGAGGGCTTACGCTTTCCGGCGGACAAAAACAGCGAGTGTCAATTTCCCGCGCGGTCATAAAAGATGGCGAAGCGCTCATTTTAGACGACGCTCTTTCCGCGGTGGACGCGGAAACCGAACAAAAAATACTCTCGCGGCTTCTGGAAACAAGGCGTACGGCGGATCCCGGACGGCGGTACACGGTCATCATCATTTCCCATCGCGTCTCAACGCTTTGCAACGCGGACAAGGTGCTGGCGCTGGACGATGGGCGCGTCGCGGAGTACGGAACGCCGGCGGAACTCATCGCGCGCAACGGCTTCTACGCCAAAACCGCGGCGTTGCAGCAGTTGGAGCGACAGGACTCGCGGTAGGGATGCCGGTGTTTTGAAATCGGCTCGTAGGGCCGCCGGACGCGCCGGCGCCGCTTGCGCTTGCAAGCGTGTTACAAGTGTCAGCCATGCGGCTTTCCCAAAACACAGTTCGCTGAACATAGTCCGCGTTTCGGGAAACGCTCATTCACCACTTGACTTTTTTTTTGTTTTATGTTACAAATAATCACCTTACAAAGGGGCCTTTAGCTCAGTTGGTCAGAGCTGCGGACTCATAATCCGTCGGTCCTTGGTTCAAGTCCAAGAAGGCCCAATTTATCTTCATAATGGAGGCCGTTCCAAATGGAGGCCGTTCCAAAACCTCAAGTTTTGGAACGGCAACCTTTCAAAAGTGCAGTTTCGTAAGGCTTTAGCCCGGCTTTAGCCTGAGAAACTGCAATGGTCGAAGACTACAGCCTGTCAAAACCAACCCGAATGTAGTTCGCGTTTTGGAACAGGCTCAATGAATTGGCGAATAGATGTTTTCGTAGGGTTGTGTGACGCTCCGCATAAACTGAACGGTTGTTTTTTCACTAAGGAATTGTCACGACCGCCCAATTACCCCCAAGAAAGTCAGATAAAGCGGTTCCAAAACCAATGCAGTCGAACCTTCGATTCGCAAACCTCGTTCATAATGCGACGCTTGAGACGCCTCGCCGTTCAGATTGGCGCTCCTTACGCTTTTTTTCTACTAGCAGAGCCTGTTCCAAAACTGACGCCATAAGGCGCGGTTTGGAACAGCCTAAGGAACTGTTCATAAACAAAATGCACAGCATTTTGTTTTAATTGCTTGCGCAATACAGTTCCTAAGCATTATAGTTGCGCCTTATGGGATTTTTACCCCTACTGTTTCTCCTGTCTATTCAGTCTCAATTACAAAAAATTCTAAAAAAATTCTCTTGACGTATTGAATTTTTGCGTATAGAATTGCCATATAATTGTGATATGGGAACCTCTAAAAACGCGAACCTTCGGTTAGCGAACCTTCGGTTCGACCGGAGTTTCCAGAGGTTCCTATATGTCTATATAAGGATGCGCTTATGATACAACTTGTTTCAAAAGCCGATTACGAAGCGGAAACCGCGAAGACACGCGACCGGCGCATGGCATGGTGGCGGGATGCCCGTTTCGGCATGTTTATTCATTTCGGGCTTTACTCGGTTCTGGGCCGCCATGAATGGGCTATGGCCCACGAAATCTGGCCTGTGGAAGAATACGAAAAGCTGGCGGACCAGTTCCTGCCCAAACCGGGAGCGCCCCGGACCTGGGCAAAGCTGGCCAAAGCCGCCGGCATGAAGTACATGGTACTCACCACCCGGCACCATGAAGGCTTCAGCCTCTGGGATTCCAACGTGAACCCCTATAACAGCGTCAATTACGGCCCCAAACGGGACATTGTGGCGGAATATGTTGAAGCCTGCCGGGATGAGGGCCTCAAAGTGGGCTTTTACTCCTCCCTTATGGACTGGCATCATCCTGACGGCGGGGCCGCCGCGTACGACAGCGCGGCCCGGAAGCGGCTTACGGACTATGTTTTCGCCTTGAACGAAGAACTCCTGAGCAATTACGGCAAGATCGACATACTCTGGTATGACGGGGACTGGCCCCTGCGCAGTTACGACGGCTGGAACACGGTGGAGATGAACCAGCGCCTCCGGGCCTTGCAGCCAGACATTATCAT
>JAIRLZ010000303.1 GCA_031259035.1 Treponema sp.
ATTAAATTAGAGCATCATGAAATGGAAAAGAGAGGAAATTTACCCCTAAAATTTGACAGTTTAGGCTTAAGAAAATTAATATTTTTGGTAACTATTCAGTCGTATCTGAATTTTGCTGAAACTATTGCGATAAACAGCATAAATTTCTATAAAACAGAAATATTTTCAATGATTTATGATAGATTGCCGCAAATGCCTTCATTTTAAGATAACGTGGGAACCCGCGTTTCCTCACGCCTGCCTCGTGTTCGGCATAAAATCAAGAAATTTCCCTTCTTTGGAGGTTTTTCAGGCGACCGGACGGCAATGTCCTTCTTTTAAGGAAAAAGCGGGGAAAGACCGCGAACAATAACTTCTGGCGCGGACGGCTTGAAGAAGCGGCTTCGAAAAGCGTCCGGTTAAGTCGCGATTCCCGCCTAATATAGGGAAATTTTCCCAGTTTATCAAAAAAAAATCTAAATTCGGCTTGACTTTTTTTTTAAAGTTAAGTAGACTTTCATTTCATTATGAAACGGGAGTTTTTAGTTCATGCCAACAATTAATCAGTTAGTTCGCTTTGGACGGCGGCAAGTTTCCTCCAAAACGAAGTCGCCGGCCCTTCAGTCCTGTCCCCAGAAACGGGGCGTTTGCACCCGCGTCATGGTAACGACGCCGAAAAAGCCGAATTCCGCGCAACGAAAGGTCGCTCGTGTGCGTCTTTCACATGGAACCGAAGTAACCGCCTATATTCCCGGTGAAGGACATAATTTGCAGGAACATTCGGTTGTGCTTGTACGCGGCGGACGTGTCAAGGACTTGCCTGGCGTACGCTATCATATTATCCGCGGCGCGAAAGACACCCTCGGCGTAGAGGGGCGCAAACGCGGCCGGTCGAAATACGGCGCGAAAAGGCCTAAAGCGTAAGGAAGCGGGGAAATGGGACGGAAAAAAAAGACTATTGATCGGGGAATTGCGCCCGATCCTAAATATAATAGCGTTGTTGTTTCAAAATTTGTCAATCGTATGATGTGGCAGGGCAAGCGTTCTGTTGGGCTTCGCATTATTGACGGCGCGTTTGATGAAATTCGCAAGAAATTGAACGAAGAACCGCTTGACATTTTTTTGAAAGCTGTGGATAATGTAAAACCGCGCCTTGAAGTGAAGTCTCGTAGAGTTGGCGGCGCGACGTATCAAGTTCCTGTTGAAATTCGGGAAACCCGTAGGGAAGCCCTTGCAATGCGGTGGATTATCAACGCCGCCCGGTCGAGAAATGGGCGCGGCATGGGCGAGCGCCTTGCGGCTGAGTTGATGGACGCCTTTAATAATACGGGGACGGCGATCAAGAAACGAGACGATACGTTTAAGATGGCGGAAGCCAACAAGGCTTTCGCTCATTATAAGTGGTGATTTTGCCAATCCAAACCGATCGTTATTGAAACGGGACAGGTGGGGCGGAGCTATCTCAGAAAGTTTCTGCCGCTTGTCTTGTCTTTATATTTTCGATATATATTATTAGTTTAGTTGCAATAATTTATTGTTTTGCGAGCCTTTCCCGCAACTTCAGTGTTGGGAAAGTTGCCTTAGATTTAAATGGAAAAGCGGGCTTTGACCGCTTTTCCTAAAGCCTTTTTCAAAACTGGCCGAGTTTTGAAAAAGGCTCGATTATCAGTCCGTTTTCTAGGATTGAAAGAATAAACAGTGCGTCCTGAAAAAGCAAAGGAGGATATGCATGGCAAAAAATCGGTTTAATAGAACAAAGATGCACATGAACGTCGGTACAATCGGACATGTGGATCACGGGAAGACGACTCTCTCCGCGGCAATTACAATGTATTGCGCCAAGAAGTATGGTGATAAGTTGATGAAATTTGACGACATTGATAATGCGCCCGAGGAAAAAGAGCGCGGCATCACCATTAACACGAGGCACTTGGAATATCAGTCGGACAAACGCCACTATGCGCATATCGACTGTCCGGGGCACGCGGACTACATTAAGAATATGATCACAGGCGCCGCTCAGATGGACGGCGCGGTATTAGTGGTGTCCGCGCCTGATTCGGTTATGCCTCAGACGCGCGAACATATTATTCTTGCCCGTCAGGTAGGCGTTCCTAACATCATCGTATTCCTGAACAAGGTTGACCTTGTTGACGATCCTGAGCTTCTTGAACTTGTAGAAGAAGAGATTAAGGATGTTCTTACGGACAACGGGTTCCCGGGCGATGAAATTCCTATTATTAAAGGTTCAGCGTTCCTTGCGATGACTGAGCTTCTTGAGGGCAAGGACAGCGACAGCACTAAATGCGTCGAAGAATTGCTCACCACTATGGATGAGTATTTCCCTGATCCCGTGCGTGATGACGCGAAGCCCTTCTTGATGCCGATTGAGGACGTCTTCACCATTTCCGGGCGCGGCACTGTTGTCACCGGCAAGGTTGAGCGCGGCGTTATCAATCTCAACGAAGAAGTTGAGATTGTCGGCATCAGGCCCACTAAAAAGACCGTTGCGACCGGACTTGAGATGTTTAACAAATTGCTCGATTCCGCGCAGTCCGGCGACAATGTCGGCGTACTGCTCCGTGGCGTTGACAAGAAAGAGGTCGAGCGCGGACAGGTTCTCGCAAAGCCCGGCACCATTACTCCGCACAGTAAATTCAAAGGGCAGATCGTATGTCTTTCCAAAGAGGAAGGCGGACGTCATAGCCCGTTCTTTACGGGATACCGTCCGCAGTTCTACTTCCGCACCACGGATATTACGGGTACCGTAACGCTTCCCGGCGAGGTTAAGCCCGGTGAGAAGATGGTTATGCCCGGCGACAACACTGAAATTATCGGTGAGTTGATCCACCCTATAGCGATGGAGAAAAACCTCCGCTTCGCAATCCGCGAGGGTGGGAAAACCGTAGCATCCGGACAGGTTACTGAGATTCTCGAATAGTTGGACGCCCTTGAGCCTCTCGTCCGGCGCGTCTACGTGGATGCGCGTGGCGGGAGGCTCAAAAGTCTTGGAGGAATAATGATTAAGGAACGAATTCGCGTAAAATTACGCGGTTTCGATGTGGAACTTATTGATCAAAGCGCGAGGTCTATCGTACAGGCTGTTCAAAAGGCGGGAGCCAAAGTGACGGGACCAATTCCGCTTCCGACCGGTATAAGGAAGGTGACGGTTCTCCGTTCTCCTCATGTGAACAAAAAGTCCCGTGAGCAGTTCGAGATGCGGACGCACAAGCGTTTGATTGATATAATTAACCCTTCCCCTGAAGTGATGGATGCGCTTATGAAATTGGAACTTCCTGCAGGCGTGGATGTCGGAATAAAACAGTGACGGTTGTACATTTTCGCTCCAATGCGGAGTGAAAATCGACGCCGTTGGATGGAGTCAAGCATGTTAGGGCTTATGGCAAGAAAAGTGGGTATGACACAGATTTTTGATGATACAGGCAATCTTGTTCCGGTGACGGTGTTGCGTATCGACCCAAATGTGGTCATTGCTCAGAAGAATAAAGAAAAAGACGGGTATGACGCAGTTGTGCTCGGTGTAGATGATGAGAAAAAAAACCTGGTGACAAAACCCTATGCGGGTCAATTTCCTGAGAATATAACGCCGAAAAAACATCTCAAAGAGGTGCGCGATTTTGAAAAAGAAGTGGCTGTCGGCGATGTGTTGGGAGTCGAGCTTTTTGCGGACTGTCGTTATGTAGACGTTACCGGCGTCTCAAAAGGCAAAGGCTTCCAGGGCGTTATGAAACGCTGGGGGTTTGGAGGCGGGCGCCGTTCTCACGGTTCCAAGTTCCACCGTGAACCCGGTTCGACGGGTCAGTCGACCTATCCGGCCAGAACCTTCAAAAATGTAAAGTTGCCTGGCCGCATGGGACGTGAAAAGACAACGGTGTTGAGTCAGAAGGTGGTGAAGATTGACGCCGAAAAGCGTTTGCTGTTGATTCGCGGCGCCGTTCCCGGCGTCAATAAGAGGCTGGTGCTTGTCAGAGCGGCGGTGAAGCGGTAAGCGCGTCGAAATGAGGAAGTGATGAACAGAACGGTATATTCAATAGAAGGTAAAGAAGCCCGAAGCATTGAGTTGGATGATGCGGTTTTCGGGCTTCCGGTAAATGAAGATAGCATTTGGTACGCGATAAACAATGAGCTTGCCAATAAACGGCTTGGCTGCGCGTCTACCAAAGATCGCGGAGAAGTTCATGGATCAAACGCGAAGCCCTATAAGCAGAAAGGTACCGGACGGGCGCGGCGCGGCGACAAGAAGTCGCCTGTTTTAGTAGGCGGCGGCGTTGTTTTTGGACCAAAACCTAGAGATTATTCCTATGCGATACCGAAAAAGGCGAAACGGCTCGCCCTTAAAAGTATTTTGAGTTTGAAAGCCCAGTCGGATATGATAAAGATTGTGGAAGATTTTTCCATCGCGTCAGGAAAGACGAGAGACTTGGTTAACATTCTTAAAAATTTTACCGGGGAAGAACGAACGGTGATTGTATTGAAAGATGATGATCCGTTTGTGAAACGCGCGGCCGCGAATATACCGTGGCTTACGTACCTGTCATACAACAGGCTTAACGCTCATGATCTTTTTTATGCGCGTTCTGTCATCGCGCTTGAAACCGCGGTGAAGAATCTCAACGATTTTTATGGGCGGAAAGAGAGGGCTGAAGCATGATCGCATTTGAAAATATCCTTATTGAGCCTGTGCTTTCCGAAAAAGCGAATCTCTTGCGTGAAGAGGGAAAATATGTGTTTAAGGTTGATATGCGCGCGAATAAGTTTCAAATAAAAGAGGCTGTCGCCGCGTTGTTTAATGTCCACCCGGTTTCATGCAATGTCATGGTGGTGGGCGGCAAACCGAAACGGCAGCGGGGCAGGCCGGGCAGGACGGCGATGTGGAAGAAAGCGATTGTTCGTTTGCCGGCTGGTGAAAAAATCGGTCTGTTTGAAGGCGTGTAAGGTAGGCGGTGAAGAAATATGGGTATTAAGACATATAAACCTATAACTGCGGGGATGAGGCAGTTGATTGGGCTGGATTTTTCCGAACTCTCCCAGAATAACGCGCCTGAAAAATCGCTTACATCGGGAAAGAAGCGGCGGGCTGGACGCGACTCTTTTGGACGCATCAGCGTCAGGCACAAAGGTGGCGGGCATAAACGGTTGTACCGCGACATTGATTTCAAGCGGGACAAGATC
Organism: Treponema sp.; assembly: GCA_031259035.1. Taxonomy (GTDB): domain Bacteria; phylum Spirochaetota; class Spirochaetia; order Treponematales; family Breznakiellaceae; genus JAIRKH01. The sequence goes on from JAIRLZ010000303.1 coordinate 5,173, forward strand.
GGCGTTCCCGGCAAGGTCGCCACCATTGAGTACGATCCAAACCGCAGCGCTAACATCGCTCTCATTAAATATAAGGATGGCGAGAAACGCTATATCATCGCTCCAAAAGGTTTGGCGGTCGGGACGACCATACTAAGCGGGCCAGGTTCGCCCATTATTGAGGGCAACGCTCTGCCGCTTGAAAATATTCCGTTAGGTTTTACGGTTCACAACATTGAGCTTACGCTTGGCAAGGGAGGGCAGATGGTTCGCTCCGCAGGCGCGGGCGCCCTTGTAGCCGCAAAGGAGGGGGACTACGTTACGATTAAACTGCCTTCCGGTGAGATGCGCATGGTGTTCAAGAAGTGTTACGCCACTATCGGCGCTGTTGGCAATGAAGACCATATGAACACCCAACTTGGCAAAGCCGGGCGCAAACGGTGGCTTGGCATTCGTCCTACTGTCCGCGGTATGGCGATGAATCCGGTTGATCACCCGCACGGCGGCGGCGAAGGAAAGAGCAAGGGCATTCATCCGGTTACCCCGTGGGGGCAGCCGACCAAGGGCTATAAAACACGGAAAAAGCACAAGCCTTCATCACGGTTTATTGTAAGCCGCGGTAAGAAAAAGTAGGAGTAAAACGTGTCTAGGTCGATTAAGAAGGGCCCTTTTATTGAAAAGAGCCTTTATAAGAAAGTGTTGGAGATGAGCAAGGCCGGGAATAGAAAGATGATAAAGACCTATTCCCGCTGTTCTACGATCATCCCTGAAATGGTTGGCGGAACCATTTCCGTCTATAATGGCAAAGCATGGATTCCGGTGTATATTACGGAAAACCTTGTCGGGCATAAGCTGGGCGAATTCGCTCCTACACGGATTTTTCGGGGACACGCAGGATCCGATAAAAAGGCTGGAAAGTAATGGGCAAGCAGAAAAAAAAGCCGATCAAGAGCGGGTACAAGGCGATCAGCAAGTTCCTCATTGGGTCGCCCTATAAGTTTCGCCCGGTGGCGGACCTTATCAGGCGCAAGCCGTATCCCGAGGCGGTGTCCATTCTTGAGAACATGTCGCATAAAGGGGCGCGTCTTATCAAAAAAACGGTGAAGTCCGCGACTTCAAATGCGCTCTTTCAGAATAAGAAGCTTGAAGAAGAGATGCTCTATGTGAAAGAGATTCTTATTGATGAAGGCCCGCGTCTCAAAAGAGTGTGGTTTCGCGCGAGGGGAAGGGCGGATATGCTTTTGAAAAGAATGTGTCATATCACCGTGGTTGTTGATGAAATCGAAAAGGCGGGAAATTAATGGGACAGAAAGTTAATCCGATAGGGTTGCGCGTCGGCATCAATAAGACGTGGTCTTCGCGCTGGTACGTTGATCCGAAAGAATACGCCGACACCTTGCATGAAGATATTAGACTGCGCAAGTTGATTATGGACATGCCTGAAACGAAGGGCGCTGATATTGCCGAGCTTGAAATCATAAGGCATCCGCAGCGAATTACGATAACCATTCATACATCCCGTCCCGGCGTCATCATCGGGGTGAAAGGCGCGAATATTGAAAAGATTGGCAACGATCTCCAGAAGCATGTCGCCAAAAAGATACAGATCAAGATAAAAGAAGTCCGTAATGCGGAAAACAACGCCCAGATCGTAGCCCATAATATAGCCCGTCAGTTAGTGGCGCGTTCCTCTTTCAGGAGAACCATGAAAAAGGCTATCAGCGACGCGATGAAAAAAGGCAATGCGCAGGGCATCAAGGTGAGGCTTTCGGGCAGACTCGGCGGCGCGGAAATGTCCCGTACCGAGGAAGCGAAGGAAGGGCGCATTCCGCTTCATACGTTGCGGGCGGATATTGATTACGGTTTTGCCGAGGCTCATACTACCTTTGGTTCCATAGGTGTGAAAGTGTGGATTTACAATGGTATGAAATACAGTAAAGAGCAAAAAGAAGATGCGGGCGCTCTTGTAAAAACGGCAAAGCGCAGAGAGCGCGTTCCGCACAAGGAGAACTAGATGCTGAGCCCTAAACGTGTAAAATTCCGCAAAATTCAACGCGGCAGGATTCCAGGAGCGGCCACTCGCGGCAACCGTGTGGCGTTCGGCGATTATGGTCTTGTCGCGATGGAACCGATGTGGATAACCAATAGGCAGATAGAAGCTGCGCGTATCGCAATGAACCGCCATATCAAGCGCGGCGGCAAGTTGTGGATACGCATTTTCCCTGACAAGCCTTATACCAAGAAACCGGCTGAAACCCGTATGGGCAAGGGAAAAGGCGCGCCCGAATACTGGGTGGCGGTAGTTAAACCAGGTACCGTTATGTTTGAACTTGGCGGTGTTGACAAGAGCCTTGCCGAACGAGCGATGGATTTGGCGGGCGCGAAACTTCCGATAAAAACCAAATTTGCGGTTCGCGCTGATTATGAATTGGGCGTATGAGGTAATTATGAAGAATTCTTTCAAAAATTTGACATTGCCCGAATTGAAGGCAAAATTGGACGAACTTAAAAAGAAGTATATGGAATTTCGTTTCCAGATGGTGATAGGGCATGTGGATAACCCGCTTCAAAAGCGGATGTTTCGCCGGCAAATCGCGCGGCTTCATACCTTAATCCATCAGCAGGAAAAGAAGGCGTAAGGAGCGAATCGTGGCGGAGCAGGAAGTAAAAGCCAAGAGCGGCAAAAAAGAGTTTACGGGGGTTGTAAAAAGCGACAAAATGGATAAAACCATCGTGGTTGCTGTTGAAACAACTAGGTTGCATCCTCTGTACAAGAAATATGTAAGACGGACGAAGAAAGTGAAAGCCCATGATGAGAAGAACGAGGCGAAGATCGGCGACACTGTTCGTGTGATAGAGTGTAGGCCCCTCAGCAAAGAAAAATGCTGGCGCTTGGTTGAAATTATAGAACACGCCAAATAAGGAAGGGAGGAACAAATGGTACAAGTCGAAACTTTCCTGAATGTGGCGGATAATTCAGGCGCCAAACGGGCGCAGTGTATCAAGGTGCTTGGCGGATCCAAACGGAAGTACGCTGGAATTGGCGATATTATTGTGGTTGCGGTGAAAGACGCGTTGCCTACGTCCGTCATCAAGAAGGGTTCCGTAGAGAAGGCGGTTGTGGTGCGGGTTCATAAAGAGTACCGCCGTCCTGACGGTACGTATATCAGGTTTGATGACAACGCATGTGTGATCATTGATGCGGCGCTGAATCCCAAAGGGAAGCGTATCTTTGGACCTGTGGCAAGGGAATTGCGCGAGCGAAACTTTATGAAGATCGTCTCTCTTGCGCCGGAAGTGCTGTGAGATCGGTAGGAGAAAGGTATGGCGGAAATAGTACGGCATAAATTTAAGTTGAAAAAAGAAGATACCGTTGAAATTATGACCGGTAAGGACAAGGGAAAACGCGGACGTATACTCAAAATAGTGCGCGATAAGGACCGGGTTGTAGTGGAAGGGTTGAACATCGTTAAGAAAGCGCGGAAACGGCGCAATCAGCAGGATAGAGGCGGTATCATTGAACTTGAAGCGCCTCTCCACATCTCTAATGTACAGATCATTTGTAAGAAATGCGGACCCACTCGGATTGGCATAAAGATCGAGGAGGATAAAAAAATCCGTGTTTGCAAAAAATGTGGTGAGGCGTTGTAATGAGCGAAAAGAAAGAAACAAAAGCCGCGTCAGCGGAAAAGAAAGTGGGGGCGACGCAATCTGTTCCCGCTGAAGGCGGAGAGAAATACGAACCCCGTCTCAAAAAGATATATCGTGAGCGGATTGCTCCTGAGCTTTTCAAGGAATCGGGGTACAAGTCGGTGATGCAGGTTCCCAAACTTGAGAAGATTATCGTGAGCATGGGTGTGGGCGAGGCGCTCCAGAATAAGAAGCTGCTTGACGCGGCGATTACGGATTTAAGCCTTATTACCGGACAGAAAGCCGTAAAAACCAAAGCTCGGAAGAGCATCGCCAACTTCAAAATCCGCGCGGGGCAAGAAATTGGGGTCAAAGTGACGTTGCGCGGCGCGATGATGTACGAATTTTTTGACAGACTCATCAATGTAGCGTTGCCACGTGTCAAAGACTTTCGCGGCGTGAATCAGAACGCTTTTGACGGTCATGGGAACTATGCGCTGGGTATCACTGAGCAGATTATCTTCCCTGAAATTGATTTTGATAAGATTGAGCGTGTAGCGGGGCTCAATATCGCTATTGTAACAACGGCGCGGACAGACGCTGAGGCGAAAGCCTTTCTTGCAAAGTTCGGTATGCCGTTCAGGAAGTAGGCGGAGGGTGTATGGCAAGAAAAGCTATGATCATAAAGGCGCTGAGAACGCCTAAGTATAAAACCAGAAAAGTAAATCGTTGCCGTATTTGCGGCAGGGCGCGCGGGTATCTCCGTAAATATGAGATGTGCCGTCTTTGCTTCCGTAAATTTGCAAGCGAAGGGCTTATTCCGGGCGTTACAAAATCGAGTTGGTAGGAGGGAAGCATGAGCATTTCTGATCCTGTGGCGGATATGTTGACCAAAATCCGTAATGCGGGAATGGCGACGCATGAAAAGGTAGATATCCCTTCCTCAAAGTTGAAACTTGAAATCGTCAAGATACTTAAGACGGAAGGTTATATAAAGAATTTCAAGAAGGCCACTACGGCGGACAATATAAATGTCATTCGTATCTTCCTGAAATATGATGATGCGACTCAACCCATTATTCACGGGCTTGAGAAAGTGTCGAAACCCGGACGCCGTGTGTATACCGGTTATAAGGATATGCCCCGGGTGTACAACGGATATGGTACATTGATCGTATCAACATCAATTGGAGTTACCACCGGAAAAAAAGCCGCCGAGAAAAAAGTGGGCGGAGAAATCATCTGTACCGTGTGGTAGGAGAGAGAGATGTCGCATATAGGCAAAATTCCGGTGAAAGTTCCGGCGGGCGTGAAAGTTTCCTTTAAGGATGACGTCATTTTTGTTGAAGGTCCTAAAGGGAAACTGGCTCAAAAATACCACGCGGTGATCAATTTTGAGAACAAGGGCAGTGAAATAGTTGTAACCCGCGTGAATGAGGAAAAGCAGACCAAAGCCTTTCACGGGTTGTATCGCAATTTGTTGAACAACATGGTGATTGGCGTTTCCGTTGGATTTTCCAAGTCGTTAATAATTACGGGCGTTGGCTATAAGGCGGAGGCGCGGAATAACATCCTCGTTATGACCATTGGATATTCCAACGATATTTACGTATACATACCTGACGGGCTTGCCGTCGCTGTAGAACAGGGAGGCAAGCTCGTGGTAAGTGGCATCGACAAGCAGGCTGTTGGTGAGTTCGCCGCCGAGATTCGGAAGTTGCGTGTTCCTGAACCGTATAAGGGCAAGGGCATCCGTTATGAGACAGAGCGTATCAAGCTCAAAGCCGGCAAGTCCGGCGTGAAGTAGGATAGGGTAGGAATAATGTTGAGAAAAATGCTTGATAAAAACCGGAAACGGCTCAAAAGAAAGATACATATACGAAAAACGCTTTCCGGTACGCCTGAAAGACCGCGTATGACTGTTACACGGAGCAACCGCTATTTGTCCATTCAAGTGGTTGACGATACAAAGGGGCATACGCTCGCGTCCGTTTCGACTATGGAGAAAGAGTTGCGTGGCGTCAAGCCGAATAAGGAAGGCGGCGCGCGGATCGGCGAGATCTTGGGAAAACGGCTTCTGGAAAAAGATATTAAGAGCGTTGTTTTTGACAGGAACGGGTATTTGTACCACGGGGTCGTGAAAGCTATGGCGGACGGCGCGCGGAAAGCCGGCGTACAATTCTAGGGGGTAAAATGGAATACGCAAGAGAGCGTTCCCGCGAGGGCAAGGAACGGGATAGGGGACAGGAAAAAGAAAAAGAATTTCCCGTTTCCAAGTTGGTAAAGCTGAATAGAACTGCAAAGGTTGTGAAGGGCGGACGTAGATTCTCGTTTTCCGCGTTGACTGTTATTGGCGATAGAAAGGGCAGGGTCGGTTACGGTTTCGGAAAGGCGAATGACGTTTCCGAAGCGATTCGCAAAAGTGAAGAAAAAGCGCGGCGTAATATTGTTACATTGCCCATTAAAAACGGCACTATTCCCCATGAAGTGCGCGGCGCGTTTAAGGCGTCGAGTGTTGTACTGAAACCGGCGTGTTCCGGCACCGGTATTATCGCCGGCGGGCCGGTGCGGGCTGTCATGGAAGCGGGTGGCGTTACAGATGTGTTGAGCAAATCCATCGGCGCGTCGAGTCAGTACAATGTGCTCAAAGCGACTTTTGAGTGTATCAGACAGATGATGGATGCAAAAATTGTGGCGCACAACCGCGGAAAGTCAATTTTGGAGTTATGGGGGTAATATGGCACGGATTAAGATTCGGTTGACGCGCAGCGTGATCGGAACGCTTCCCAAGCAAAGGGCGACGGTACGTTCCCTTGGACTTCGGAAAATTGGTTCCGTGACGGAACAGGAAGACACTCCCGCCATTAAGGGAATGATCAGAGTGGTTTCTCATCTGGTAAGCGTGGAGGAAGTGAAATAATGCACGATTTTAATTTACACGCTCCGGAAGGCGCAAATAGAAAAAAACGCATCGTTGGAAGAGGGCAGGGTTCCGGTAGAGGTACAACAGCGGGCAAGGGCAACAAGGG
>JAIRLZ010000304.1 GCA_031259035.1 Treponema sp.
GGAGCGTTTTTAAAAAGTGAATTAGCAGTATAATCAATCACCCATAGCGGGCCTTGTCAAGGTTGCCCCCCCCCCCCCCATAAATATTCTCTGCTTGTCTTAAATCCGGCAAAATAAACCTGGAGGCGCTTATATGCGGCGTCTTGTTCAATAAAACAAGTAACACTATTCGCAAAGACGCGGGGCTTTTATTCGTTATAACGGGCCTTTTTCAAGATCAGACCGGTTTTGAAAAAGGCTCTTGTCGTTTATTGAAACACACATACATAGTATCAAAAAGACCGCTCGCCGGTTCGCGGGGAGCGTCATTTACCCGTCACACAAGGAGTGTATAAAATGAAAAACAAAATTATTTTGACAGGCATACTGATAAACGCGGTTTTGCTGTTAAGCATCCTGCCTGCGGGCTGCGCTGACGCGCCGGCATCCGGCGCAAATGCCATTACTTCTTTTACCGTAGGATCCGCCGAAGGCGTGATAAACGGGCAAGCTATTACCGTTACCGTACCTTACGGTACGGACATTACCGCGCTTTCGCCGGTCGTTCTGTTTACCGGAAGCGCGGTGGACCCGGCTTCGGAAGCCGCTCAGGACTTTACGAACCCGGTAACGTACCGGGTAACCGCCGCCGACGGCAGTGTCAGGGACTACGTTGTAACCGTACAGTCCGAAGGGCGGGCTCCCGTAACAATAAACTTTACGCCGTTACCCCATGAGGCTATAGATCTTACCGCTAATTCTGAAAACGACCTTTCCCGCACGCGAAACGACACGTTACGGATAGACGCGGACGGCAGCACGCCGGTACGCTGGTTTATCAACGGGGAAGAGCAAACCGAAACAGGCGTTACTATAAACATAAGCGCCATAAATTACCCGGTGGGAATACACCGCGTTACCGCGCTGGTATACAAAGACGGGATTCCCTATTCGGATGAATTGACCTTCAAGGTTGTAAAATAAAAGTGGCAAAACAGGAGAAAACAATGAAAACACGGAACATTTTTCGCTCTATACCCCTTCTTTTCGCGCTTGTTTTGCTGACAAACTGCGGAAACATTTTCGATAATACGCCGACAGCCAGTGATCCCGACCAGGGATTAGTAACGATTCAAATAGCCGATAGAAACGCAGGACAGCGCACCCTGCTTCCTTCGGCGGCTTTCTCCCGGTATACATTTACTTTTACCCGTGAAGGAAAAGAACCGGTTGCCCTGTCGTCCGCGAGCGGGAGCGTCAATGCCGAACTTGAAGGCGGCGTCTGGGATTTAACGGTAAACGCCTATGTTGTCATTCAGGGTACGGAATACCTGGCCGCACGGGGAAGCAAGGCCATAGCCGTTACGGCGGGAACGGCGACAAACGAAACCGTCAGCATCGCGGCAAATAATACCGGGGAAGAAGGGATATTCAGTTATGACATACGCCTGGCTCTCGATATAGAAAGCCTGACAACAGCCCTGCTGTCGCTTGAGTCACTGGATACCGAAACTGAATACAAGAAAGAAATTGACCTGAAAACGAACGGGGCGGAAAAGGGGACGTTTAACCTAAAGCCCGGTTTTTATCTCCTCAGGGTACTATTAGAAAACGAATATCAGGCCGCCGGTAAAACGGAAGTTGTCCATATCTACACCAATATGGAAACCAAAGCGGAATACACCTTTAGGGCTGATGATTTTACGCGGCTTATCCCCTTAAAAGGAACAGCGCGGGTAATTACCCACAGCGCCGCGCAAGAGAAAGTAACCCTCTTTGTGTTAAGCGAGGAAGACGATTTAATCGCCTCTACGGAAGTTGATCTGTCCACTTCGGAATGGGAAGCGATGATACCGTCCGATAATTACGAAAAAGTCTACTTTAAACTTCGCGTAGAAGACGCGGCAGGATTTTCTTTTATTAAAGCCGCCGGGGATGCGGATATACCTGAAATCGGTAAAACCGGTATCGCCTTGAACATCGCCATTCCCGAACCGCACATAAGCGCTTTCTCCATAAGCGCGGCGGAGACCGGATTGCCTGGTGATTTAACCGGCGTTATTGACCAAACCCAATCAACGATAACCCTTGCAAGCCAGGCGTGGGTAGAAAACATTGCCGGACTGAAAGCCGCGTTTGAGGCAAGCGGGACGGTTACGGTCAATTCAGCGGAACAGGAAAGCGGTGTTACCGCGCAGGACTTCCGCAGTGATATAGTCTACACCGTTACCACCGAAGACAACGCCGCAAAGGATTACACCGTGGCCTTTGAGTCGCCGCAGGCGACGGGGCTGCCGGTGATAAAGATTGACACGCAGGGAATAGACATTGTATCAAAAGACGATTGGTTTACCGATCTAAACCCCGGCGTAGGGCCATCATATACGATATATGATGAAAACGGTGCGCCGGTGTCGGGCAGTACGGATATTAAGGGACGGGGGAATTCAACCTGGGGTATGCCAAAAAAGCCATATTCATTAAAGCTGGCGTCAAAGGCCCCGTTGTTGGGTATGCCTACGCACAAACGATGGAATTTGCTGGCAAACTATTCTGATAAAACATTGCTGCGTACTGAAGCGGCATTTAAACTGGGAGAAATCCTCCAGGATGGCTTAAAATGGACTCCGCGTTCCCGACAGGTCCAGTTGTATGTAAACAATCAGTATCAGGGAGTGTACCAACTGGTTGAGGCCATCAAGATAGACGAGAACCGCGTTGATATTAAAGATATAAGCAAGAAAAACCCGCAGAGAGGGTATATCCTTGAAATTGACGCAAGGAAGGGCGATCCCTTCAATTTCACTACAACAAGAGGCGTGATATTTAACTGCTCTGACCCCGATGAAGATCTTGACGAGACAATAACCGGAGACACACGGACCCTGTTTGAAAAAATACAGGAAGATGTGCAGCACACGGAAGACGTGCTCTATTCCGATGATTTCTCCGATCCCGATGAAGGATATCAAAAATATTTGGATGTTGATTCCTTTATTGACTGGTACCTTGTTAATGAAATTACCAAGAACAATGACGCTGCCTTTTGGAGCAGCGTTTATATGTACTACAACGGGGAAAAGTATTGCATGGGGCCAGTGTGGGATTTTGATATTTCATTGGGGAACTATAAAGGTTCTCCCGGTGAATCCAGCGAGGGATTTTATATTAAAGACGCGAAATGGATTACCCGCTTGTTTGAAGATCCCGCCTTTGTCTTGCGGGTAAAGGGCCGCTGGAACAATAAAAAAGCCGGGTTTTTTGCCTTGCAGCAATATATAGATGAGCGGGCGGCATACCTCGATGACGCGCAGAAACAGAATTTCAGAAGGTGGGATATTTTGGGTGTTTCTGTATGGCCTAATGTTGTAGTGCCCGGAAGCTATCAGGGGGAGATAGACTATCTAAAATCCTGGCTTGCCGCCCGGTTGTCGTGGCTTGACACGGCAATTAACGGGCTGTAAAAAGGCCATTGGGCGGGCCTGGCGGTAACAGCACTACACGGCCTTGAAAGGGGCTTCTTCGGCCATCAGTTTCTCGACGAAGCGCTGGTTGTACATGATATGTTCCGTCATCGCATCGCGGGCGGCCTTGCCGTCACGGACCGCGATAGCCTCCGTAATGGCCCTGTGGGTGATGACGGTTTCCTTCCGCAGGGCCGTGATGGATTGGGAGTTGGGCCATAGGAGCGCTGAAACTTTGGAAAAATCAGGTTTCCGGCTCGCCGCATTCAAGGTCGGCATGTATTGCGCCGACCGCCGGGAAGTCTATGCGGAGCGTGTTCCGCCCGAAGTTTTAATCCAAACGAAGATCGAAACACACAACATCGAACGCGATAACGGGCGGCGCCGCCGCTGGCTTGCGCGTTTCCGAAGAAGAACCCGCGTGGCGTCACATTCTTTGGAGACGATTGATGTGACTGCCGCCTTGTTTTCAAAATTCCATTCTCCCGCCGGGAAACATCGACTTTTTAATCTAAAGCTTGTATCATAATTTTTGCAATACCGCCAAAAAAATTTACCTCCCGCAAAGACTTTTAATTGCCGTCTGCCAAGACTCTATTCTTCTGTCGATTCGCTCAATTCGCTGAAGTCGTCCCACAACTCGGTAATGGAACGGGCGTCGTTTCTAAAGCGGAAGCTGTTCGCCTTCACCCACTGACGGGCGGACATGAATTCCTTCCACAGCGCAAAGAGGCGCCCCTTGGAGCGTTTAAAAAAAACGGGGAAACGGCGAAGCGGGAGGTACGCGCTGTCCCCCCTAAAAACAGGGGCTATGTTCTTGAGATAGAATCTACGGTAACATTGCTCCGTAGTGCTGTTTTCGGGCGGAATCTCACCGTCATACGAAACCCTGATGAGCTGAGTTGAGATGATCTCCTCGCCCCACAGGTGGGCGCGAAACCCGAAATCCATAAGCTGCCAATAGGTGCGGGTGAGCGCCGCGTCAAAACCGCCGATCCGGAGAAAGCGCTCCCTGTCATAGACGCCGACCCAATCAAACGGGTACAGCGAGGGCTTCCCTTCTGTAACGGGCGTGAAGGACAGGGTTTCCACAGAATTGCCGTACAAGGCCGGCGCTATAAGGGTAGGCAGGGTTTCAAAACGGGAATTTTGGATAAGCGGCGCAGTACAAAGCCGTTTGTATTGACTGGTCTGCTGACTCATGGCAAGCTCTTCCGCGCTCAAAAGCAGGCGCTCGGCCATGCGGAACGCTCCGCCTGAATGAAGAATGCGGAGATCGTTCCATAAAACGAAAAAGAGCGGGCTTGAAATTTCCAGCGCGGCGAGGTTTATCTGTTCCCCGATTGAAATTTCGTCTTTCAACAAAATAAAGCGAATATGCGGAAACCGTCCCGAAAGCTCTTCTATATCGTAGCGTTCACGAGGTCCTTCCATGGAAATGATAAAATCAAACCCGATCTTTTCAAGTTCCTGAAAAAGCGTACGGCGCGGATAATGTCCGCTCCGGTTGAGCAGTACCGCGGAAAGCCCGGTAGATCCTCCGCGTTCCATGCCTCCCACCGCCGTATAAGAACGCCCGGCGTCGTCATATATTGTAGGTGTAATATTCATCGCAACCTGTACATACGCCAGTATAATTGCAAGCGGCATGTTCCATGTACACGCCGTTCCCACGCCGCCAAATCGTTTCCAGATCCTCGAAAAAGGCGTTTCCGAGTGTTGAAACAGCGCCGCAATCTGCGCCGCAGATTGTTTCTCTGCACAGAGGCACAGCGCCATCAAGCAGAATATACATGTCCCTCATAAGATGCCAGCATGGCTGCCTTTCTACAGGCGACAGATCGGACACACGCAAAAAAGGCAGGGCGCCGCAAAAGTTATCGTATTTTTGAATGATCACCTGCAAACCTTCGGCTTTCCAGAAACGGTAAAACCGTTCGATGTCATCTTCGGCGCCGCTTACGCGCACCGCCTGCGCGTATACATTCGCGGGGAACAATTTCGCAAGCGCTTTGGCGGTTTCAACAGCTTCGACGCAGCCCGCGCCGCGGACTTCCCTGTACCGCGCCGCGTCATAGGCGTCAAGCGACACGATCCACGAAAGCGGCGGCAATCTATTCGCCCGTACGCCGCTTTTTGCGGTATGCGCGGCGTTCTCCGATACGTACGCCGCCATAGCTTCCAACTCAGCCTTGTTCCACCCTATACCCGATGTCTCAATGATGAGGGATAGTGCCGGTCTTTCAAGCGCCGCGTACATCAAATCCATCTTTTGAGGATGAAGGCTCAATTCCCCCCACAATGAAAGATCGATGACCGCGTCGCCAGAGAAATCAATTATCTTGTCTAAAAGGCGCTCAAAGACGTCAAGGGGCATAAAATCCCGCTTGTCTTTGTGTTCCGGCGTCCCGCGCGTTCCGTATTGCGGATACGGGCAGAATTTGCATGATTGAGGGCAGGGAAGAGCGACTTGAACTGGAAAAAAGGCGGGAAGCGTCCTGAAAATCTCCGGTTTCTCAACAACGAATTTCTCCGAATCCGAAGCGCCGGAAAAGCCCGCGTCAAAGAGCCGTTGCAGCAAAAGAAGGTTGCGTTTTGTGTCAGCGGCGAGGGTCAAACGCCGTGAACGCAGATCGAATGGCGCTATCTCGGTCTCAATATCAAAAGCGTTGATGTCTTTTTGCAATACTGAAAAAATCGCGTCCCGTTCAACCGCGCCGTCATCACTATTGATGCTCACAAGCCTGCGTATACATTCCGGCGAAAGTATTTCAGGCGCAAGCCCCAGCGGGTAGCCGTCCGCAAAGGTGTAATCCGCGCGATACCGAGCGTGGCGTCTTGCAAGAGCGCTGGCAAGCTCCACATCAAGAAAAGGCGCGTCCGCCCATACGAAGTAGATCATGTCAAAATCCGCGCGCACCCGGAAAAGCGTCTCCACAAGCGCCTTTTTTGTCCAATGATCTTGTGCGATCGCCGCGATCTTTTCGTTTTTTTTAATTTTTTCAATGGATGAACCGCCGCCCCACCTCTCGTTTGTCAAAAGGATCATCTTCCTGACATGCGGGAAAGCGCCGCTTTTTTCCACCGCCAGATCAAAGGCGCTTTTTCCAGAGAAGAGGGGTTGAAAAGCCGTCTTTTGCAGATTTCCGCCAAAAAGCGCGACAAGGGCATTATCCATATTTTATAATTATCGGCAGGAATAAAAACGCGCTAAACTTTTGAGGCGAGGTACTTCAGATAGATTTCCTCTATGGTCCTTTTAGGAGCTTCACTGGCTTCTTCTATGAAAATGCCCCTGCGGAACAGCGTCTTCTCATGCCGCTCAATAAAAAAATCATAAAACCTGCTCGGATCGGCGCTTTTTATGCTGGTGTATGCGAATTCTATCGCCCCAAAGACTTTTTTTAACTCAGTCTCGTTTACAGACTGCATCTTGGCGCGAGACAAACGCTCGCGTTCTCTGACAATATCCTCGTAAGAAAGCCCAAATACAAATTCCAGCAAAGCGTTTATCGTTTCTTTATCATCTCCCTGCTCTCTCAGAAAGTCGTCCCATTCTTTCGGCATTTCCATTGACAAGCGGATTATTTCGCTGTTGCCATCCATAGTGCCATAAGTAGGCGGCGTTTTGTCTCTTGCCATCCAAAGTTGTTCCAAATAATCGAAAAAGAAGGCTTTTTTTATATTCGGCCCATTGTCCCATAGGAAAACAAGCTCGTCGGCCAGGCGGTTTTTCACCTCTTTGGAAATAAAATTGTCCCGCAGACAGGAGGAATACACTTTTTCCATTGTAAAAAAAGACGTAATAGTCAACATGCTGGCCCGAAGCGGAACGCCAAACGCGGCAATATCCTTTAATATCGCAAAAAGAGTCGAAAAAATATGCAGTTTGGTGACTAAATAATTATGGAGATTCATCACTCTGGGCGGTATGTGAAGCGTAGTGGGCATAAGTATCTTGTTAAGCATGTCAAACGATTCGTTATTTTTCCATCCCCCTATTTCGGGATGATGAAGCATGACCTTTTCCAATGTCTCAAGCCACGCAAGCTCATGTTTTATATCTTCGCTTTCTTTTAAATGAGTTTCATCAAGATACGCTAAAATTTGGGCGATCAATTCATTTTCATTCTCTTTAGAAATGGGCATAATATAACTCCATTATATATTCTATCATAAAATTCAGATAAAGCAAGCGTTTTTCACTGTTTTTCGCCGAAATTTAGCAAGAGAGTTGACTGCAAAAAAAAACGCCGCTTCACTCCCGATCCTTCCAATCTCAGGCTTCAAGCTTTCCATCTCTCCATCTTGATAAAATTCAGCCTTTTTTATAGTATTTGGTACTAAATCTGATCAAAGGAACACTAAGGAAACAACTCCATGCCAAAAATCGAAGTAAATGAAGAACTCTTCTGCTCTCTGGCAGGACGCAGATGGAACAACCGCGCTGAATTCGAGGAAGACCTTACCTGCGCGAAAGCGGAACTGGATGAAGACAGCGACAAAAGCCTGAGCGCGGATGAACGTACGCTTAAAATAGAATTAAACGATACGAACAGACCCGATCTCTGGGGAACAGCCGGCTGCGCCCGTCAGCTCCGCATCTATTACGGAAGGGGAAAACGTCCCGAATATCCATTTTTTTCAACGCCCGGCAATGCTCAAAAGTCAAAATGGAGGGTGAAAGTCGAAGAATCCGTCAAAAAAGTACGCCCCTACCTTGCGGGATTCGTCGCAACGGGCAAAGCCGTCACCGACGCTTCGCTCAGAGACATGATCCAGACCCAGGAGAAGCTGGCGTGGAATTTCGGGCGCAAACGCCGCGCCATTTCGATGGGGTTATATCGCATAGCCATTATCACGTGGCCCATCACTTATAAAGGCGTTGATCCCGATTCGGCGTCCTTTACGCCGCTTCAATGGGACTCGCCGCTTACCCTGAGAGAAATCCTCAAACAGCACCCCAAAGGCAAGGAATACGCCTTCATTCAGGAGCATGAGCCTATCCACCCGTTGCTCGTTGACGCGAAAGGCGGGATTCTCTCGTATCCGCCTATCATCAAC
>JAIRLZ010000044.1 GCA_031259035.1 Treponema sp.
TACGAGGTTCGTTCTGTAAGGAAATTATTTAACTGTGGGGTCTACTACCATTTTTGTTGGCGTTGCTATAATGCTAACCGCCCCAAGGGGCGGGGTATTAGACCCCACTGCGAATAAAGAAAATGACGGACAGGTTTTTTTACCATATTTACCCGCTGGGGTTCTGCGGGTGTCCGGAAAAGAACGATTTTTCCTGTCCGGCAGGCCGCGGGCTGCGCGGCATTGAGGCGCACATTCCGCGCCTTCTGGACATGGGCGTCAACGCCGTGTATATTGGGCCTCTGTTTGAATCCGCCACGCATGGCTACGATACGCTTGATTATTTTCACGTCGATCGCAGGCTCGGCGATAACGACAGCTTGAAACGGCTCGCGCAAGCCTTCCATGACAATGGCATAATCGTCGCGCTTGACGCGGTTTTGAACCACGCGGGACGGCATTTTTTCGCGTTCAAAGATCTCCAGGCGCGTGGAGAATCGTCCGCGTACCGCGACTGGTTCAGCAACGCGCGGTTTGACGGCAAAAGCCCCTATGGGGACAACTTCACCTATGACGGGTGGAACGGACATTACAATCTTGTAAAATTCAACAGCCGAAACCGCGAGGCGCGGGAACACCTCTTCGCCGCGGTGAAGTTTTGGATCGAGGAATTCGGCATTGACGGGCTGCGGCTTGACGCGGCGGATCACCTTTCGCCTGAATTTATGGACGAGCTTGCAGACCGATGCGCGGCGTTGAAAAAAGATTTCTGACTCATGGGAGAAGTGGTCGCGGGGGATTACCGGAAGCTGCTTTTTCGGTCCCAAAACCTACCTACCGGTAGGGCGAAAAAGACCCCATGCAGATTGCGGAGCGTCACCAACTATGAATTGTACAAGGGGCTATGGTCAAGTTTCAATGACAAGAATTTTTTCGAGATCGCATGGACATTGAGACGGCAGTTCGGGGACATCGGTTTATACCGCGAAAGCGTCCTCTACAATTTCGCCGACAACCACGACGTGAACCGCGTCGCCAGCGTCGTGAAAAACAAGGCGCATCTCTTTCCGCTCTACGCCCTGCTTTTCACGGTTCCGGGCGTTCCATCCCTCTATTACGGCGGCGAATTCGGCGTTTTGGGGGAACGCGGACATGACAGCGACCGCGATCTGCGCCCTTCGTGGGACGCTATACGGACGGCGAAAACCGCGGTTGACAGAGACGCGCTGCTCAAAGCGATTGCGGGTTTTGCCCGCATACGAAAAAACAGCGTGGCGTTACGGGAAGGCTCTTACCGTGAATTGCACGTTTCTTCCGAACAATTCGCCTTTATGCGGGAAAAGGACGGAAAACAGGCGCTCGTCGCGGTGAACGCTTCGGAAAAGGATCGCGTTATTTCCATTAACGCCGGAGACCTGCGATCAAGCGCCGCGCGCTGGAAGGACGCGCTGAACAGCGGCCGCGAATTCCGCGTTTCAAACGGGGCGCTCACTGTACCGGTGTATCCGTCATGGGCGAGCGTGTTGGAGCCGGACGCGGAATAGGGGCGAATTCCGGGCTGTCTCGCCGCTGGGCCGCGCCGCTTTTTCTCCAAGAGCCTGTTTCAAAACTAACCCGAACTCGTGTTCGCAAACACAGTTCGCGTTTTGGAACAGGTTCACTTGAAAAAGAAGCGGCGTTCCAGTATACTAGCTGTATGAACACGATTGAACTTCAAGAAAAGATAGCGGAACTGAAGAGGCTGGCAAAGGAGGCTGGCCTTGACGCGGATGACGAATTAAAGGCGCTTGAGGAAAAGGCGCGCGCAAAATCGAAAACAGAGTTGGCGTGGAAATACGTGGAGCTTGCGCGGCACCCGGAACGCCCCTACGCGCTTGAGTACATTGAACATATTTTCGATAATTTCATTGAACTGCATGGGGATCGCTGTTTTGGCGACGATCCCGCTATCATTTGCGGGCTTGGGCTTCTGAACGGGAGGCCCGTCACTATTCTCGCAAACCAGAAGGGGCGCACGCTGAAAGACAACATGTATCGCAATCACGGCATGGCAAACCCCGAAGGGTACCGCAAAGCCTTGCGCTTTGCGAAACAGGCGGAAAAATTCTCCCGCCCTATTGTCACCTTTGTTGACACGTCCGGCGCCTATCCAGGGATCGACGCCGAGGAGCGCGGCATCGGAGAGGCGATAGCGCACAATCTGCGGGACTTCAGCCAGCTTAACACGCCCATCGTGTGCGTCGTCATCGGAGAGGGCGGGTCGGGCGGCGCGTTGGGTTTGTGCGTCGGCGACAAAATCTACATGCTCGAAAACGCCATCTACTCGGTCATCAGCCCTGAAGGAGGCGCCTCAATTCTCCTCCGCGACGCGGCCCGCGCCAAAGACGCCGCCGCCATGCTCCGCATCACCAGCCGCGATCTCATGGCGTTCAAGATCATCAACGGCGTCATACAGGAACCGGAAGGCGGCGCCCACACGGATATCGCCGCGACCGCGGCGTCCATCAAGCGGACGCTTGAGCGGGACTTGGACGATCTGTGCCGCCGGAGCCTTCCGGCGCTGGTGCGCTACCGCAACCAGAAAATACGCAAAATAGGCAGATGGAACGAGGCGGGTTAGCGCGAAATACAAACGGCGCGAACAAAAAACCACGAAACACGAACCACACGAACAAAGAACACGAACCGCTCGAACTTGTTGTTTGAAGGTTTTGAGTTCGCCTCTCGCTTTTTTTGTTCGCGCCGTTCATGTCCTAGGAGTTTGTCGCGCTTCGCGTCCAAAATCGGAGAAAACGCACGTTTTTGCGCCTTTTCTTCCGCTCAAACTCCCAAAGCAACCCATAAATCGTGGCTTTCATGGCTTTTTTCAACGAAAAAACATGAAAGCCTACAAGCGCAACAAGTTGCTAGGGGCGCGTCAGCCGGAAGCCTCGGCTGTTGTCCCGGCCGGCTGAACGGATGCGACCCGCGCATTGATGCCCCACAGCCCGCGTCTTCCCCCGATACGCCCCTTTCGCGTTGTTGGCGTACGGATAGTTCCCGTCGTAGCTCGCGTGGTTCGGCGTTATGTTGCCCCCGGTGTAAAACGGCGCAGCCGTCCCGGCCCGGCAACCGGCGCCAGTCCGCGCTCCGGCTCCACGTTGCCACCCATGTCACGTTGTCGCTCCCGTCTCATACAATACATCGCGGCGCCGCGTCCGGCGGCTCTGAAGCGCCTCCAGTTATTCGAGGCTTTCCCAAAACGCGCGGAGCGACAGTTTTGGGAAAGCCTCTCTTCTCATCTTTTTTATCGCCGCGCCCCGCGTCCGCGATTCGGCGCGGCTTATTTCAGTTGTCTGCGGTGACTATGACAGACGGGACGTCCAGTTGGCTTCCCTCGCCGAATTTGACAAGAAAATAGCCGCCCGCGCCGACGCCTCTGCCGGTGGGATTGCCGCTGGCGTATTATACACCCCGTTCTTGATTGTCCACGGTATTCCTTCCGATGGAGAACATTGGATAAACCGCAACCGCCAAACTCATAAAGAATGAGCAATGTTCTCCAAAAGCCTGTTCCAAAACTAACCCGAACCGCAGGTTCGCAACCGCAGGTTCGCAAATGTAGTTCGCGTTTTGGAACAGGCTCCATATTATATACAGACGTAAGCCCATTTCGAGCGAATTTTTTCTTTCCATGCCGGCCGTCAACGGCGTCAGGCGCCGGTTTCAACGGATATCCGGCGATACGGATTCGGCGCGGGGGGATGTGAGCGGAGGCGGAGGGTAGCAATCATGGGAAACCTGTTTGACATTATGAGCCGGTTCCAAAAACAGGAAACCGCCGCTTCGCGCTGCTGTACCGCTTCATCAAGCCCTTGAAAGAAAAGCCGGTCGTTTTCCGCCGCGTCCGCTTGTCCCGCCCGGTCAGCGCGTCGCTTTGAAACGCAAGCCCCGCGCACGTTTGCAAGAGCGCGGCCCATTGGAGGCGCATTTGGCGGCGCGAAACCCTGCGGGTTTCTTTATGGCGCCACCCAAACGTCGCCGAACCGAAGGTTCGCAAACAGCCGGAGCGATAGCCCCAATCTATACGCTGAATCAAGGGATCGCGGCGCCTCATCGAAACCGGCATACGGCGTTAGGAACTGTTCATAAATAGAATGCACAGCATTTTGTTTTAATTGCTTACGCAATTAGGAAATAACATGACCAAACGGTCATATTATTTCTGAACAGTTCCTTAGCGGCGTTTGCGCGTAAAATATATGGCGGGTATTAAACCAAGCGGTGCGAATGGGCTGCCTCCGCCCAAGCCGGAGCAGTTCATTTTGTATGGAAAACAACACCCGTCGGGCGTCCTTTGGGGTGGTGTTTAGCGCGGCGTTTTCGCTAAATCGCAAATTCTACGCGCCATGTTTTGGAGGGTAACCTGCTCCTGTACATGTCCCAGTTCAAACGCGACGCGGGGCATACCGTACACGACGGCGGAGGCTTCGTCCTGACCCAAGGTAAGCCCTCCTTCTTTATAGATTTCGCCGATTTGTTCGGCGCCGTCCCGTCCCATGCCGGTCATAATGACGCCGAGCGCATGGTTGCCGTACCATTTGGCGACTGATGCGAAAAGCACATCAGCCGAGGGGCGATGCCCGCTGACAAGGGGAGCGTCGGTAAGGTGAACAACCGCTCCCTGGGGGATCTTTTCCACCTCAAGGTGTTTGTTGCCTTGGGCGATAAGGGCGCGACCGGATCGAATGGCATCGCCTTCTTCGGCTTCTTTGACTTCAAGGGGACAGATACGATCAAGGCTCCGGGCGAACTCAAGGGTGAATCCGGGAGGCATGTGCTGAACAACCACAATCGGCGTCTTGAGGTCTGCGTCGAGTTTTGAAAACACGAGCCGAAGCGCGTCCGGACCGCCGGTTGAAATGCCGATGGCGATGATATCGGTTTTGCCCGGTCGCCGCAAAGGAGGGCGCGCCTTTACCGCGCCATGCGGCGGAATGACAAGACCGTCCGCAGACTTAACGAATTGCGATTGGGAGGTTCCTGTCAGCGATGATCCGCCGATCTTTGCCGACGGTTTTCCCATATGATCAACAGGCGCCACTTTCTTGCCCTGTATTCTGCGATACTGCCCGCCGTAGCCTAGAAGCATGCTGGTAAGGGAATCTTTCACCGTGTGAATGTCATCCGAAATGGAACCCGACGGTTTTTGAATAAAATCGCTCGCGCCGAGCGCAAGGGCTTCCATGGTGATTTCCGCGCCGCGAGCGGCGATTGAGGAAAGAATAACAACCGGTATCCTGATGCCTTGCTTTTTGCGCTCTTTCAAGAATTCAATGCCATTCATTTCCGGCATTTCAAGATCAAGCACGATAACATCGGGATCGGCGCGGGGAATTTTTTGAAGCGCGAATTTCCCATTCATCGCCTTGTCCGCCACTACAAGTCCCGGCGTATTTTCTATCATGCGCCCTATTAGATTCCGCATCAACGCGGAATCATCAACAATCAAAACGCTAATGTCATCAGCCATACATTACAACTCCTGCTTACGCGCCTTTTTGCGTACACGATAATCAAACGTGAACTGAAACCACGCTATATCCACTTTTTGTAAAATGTTGACCATTGAGTTTTTACAAATTCAAATTTTGTATCCATACCGAACAGCGATTCCGAATGTCCGATAAGCAGGAATGATTTCGACGCCATTGCGTCCCAGAAACGCTTTATTACCGCGGTTTGCGCGGCTTCATCGAAATAAATAATAACATTACGGCAAAATACAATATCCAAGTTGTGCAATCCTGAATCGTTTTTAAGATTATGGTAATCAAAGCGCACTTTGGGCATCAGATCATGTTTGATTTTGTAGCCTCCGCTCACCTTGTCAAAAAATTTGTGGAGATAGTTGTCGGGTACGCCTACGATGCGGCTGTCCGAGTAGAAGCCTTCTTTCGCGGTCATAAGACATTTAAGGCTTATATCACTGGCGATTATCTCAAATTTCCAGGGAGCGGGCAATATCTGACTCATCAACATCGCCAAGGTGTATGGCTCTTCTCCGGTTGAACAGCCCGCGCTCCATATTTTGATGACGGTATTGCCGAGCGTTTTCTTCAATTTTATCAATTCAGGCACTATATGATGCTCCAACACATCAAAATGGGCTTGATTACGAAAGAAGCGCGTCAAATTTGTTGTGATTGCGTCAAGAAAGCTTCTCATCTCTTCCTTGTCTCTGGAGATGGTATTGTAATACGTCCGTACATCAATGCTTTTGTCCCGCAACCGGTCTTTAAGCCGGCTTTCCAAGATGGAGCGATTCGTCGGCGTAAAATGAATGCCGCTCTCATTGTAAATGAGCGCACGGTATTGTTCAAAGTCAGCATTGCTTAGAAATACTGTATCTGCCATGATATGCAATCATATGCTACTATTTAAAAATTGTCAATGTCAAAAAATCGCTTAGGGGTAATTTAGTGAATGGAAGCTGTCCGGTGCCATATCCGGCGCGGAGGAAAGAGGTCAAGCCGCCTCCTTTTTAAGGGTTTTAGCCTCTCCCTAACGGAGAGTTTCTTATTTTAGAAGTATATCCAGTAAACGTCCTGCCTGACCAAAATCGTTGCGGTGTCATTCGGACGGGGACGGCTTTCTTTCAGCATCTGGAACAGCCGGTTTTTGAAACTGACCGCGAAGTCCCGGCAGCTTCCCCCGAATCAGTTCTTTCTGTCCCATTGGCAATTTCCCTTCCATTTTTCCTCTTGGTTCAATAATCCGGCGCGGAGGACTTGCCAATCCGCCTCTCTCTTGGCATAATACTAGGACATGAATAAGTTTATTTTTGTCTCTGGCGGCGTATGTTCCAGCCTCGGAAAAGGCGTTGCCGCGTCTTCTTTGGGAGCTTTGCTTGAGTGCCGTGGGCTTAATGTCCGCATGGTAAAATGCGATCCGTATATCAACGTGGACGCCGGCACCATGAACCCGTATCAGCACGGAGAAGTCTACGTTACCGATGACGGGGCGGAGACCGATCTTGATTTGGGGAATTACGCACGTTTTACGAACAGTCCGCTGTACCGGGCGAATTCCATTACAACCGGACAAATTTACGATTCTGTATTGCGGAAGGAGCGGGAAGGGCGGTACCTTGGACGTTGCGTACAGGTGATCCCGCATATAACCGACGAGATAAAATGCCGGATACTCGCGGCTTTGGATCAAGATACCGATGTGGTGATCGTGGAAATCGGCGGAACCGTCGGCGACATTGAGTCGATCCCGTTTCTGGAGGCCGCTCGGCAGTTTATTCACGAATACGGCAAGGAGAACGCCTTGTCCGTACACCTGACGCTTATTCCAGAAGTTGGCGAGAGCGAGCTTAAAACAAAGCCCACGCAACATTCGGTGAAGGCTATGCAGGAAATGGGAATACAGCCGGACATTCTGATCTGCCGCGCTCCGGTGCCGCTTGACGAAGCCATGCGAAAGAAAATAGCGCTTTTCACCAATGTGGAAACCGAAGCGGTTTTTACGTCTTATAATGTTAATACCACGATATACGCTGTCCCCCTTATGTTCTACGATCAGAAAATGGATCAGATTGCGCTGAAAAAACTGGGAGTGGCGAGCCGTCATTCCGATCTGAAGCCGTGGCGTAAAGTGATGGAAGAATTCGAGGCTCGCAGGGGCAAAGTGCGTATCGGCGTAGTTGGAAAGTATATGGAACTGCATGACGCATATAAGTCCGTGTACGAGGCGCTCTTCCACGCGGGGCTTGAAGCCCATGTGGAGGTTGAACTGGTGAAGGTGGACTCCTCCCGTTTGGAGGATCCGTCCGCAGTTGACGGCATTCTGGGCGAGTCCGCCGACGGCGGCGGAGTTGACGGCATTTTGGTTCCCGGCGGCTTTGGACAGCGAGGCGTCAACGGCATGATAAACGCCGCGCAATGGGCGCGCGTACACAAAGCGCCGTATCTGGGAATCTGTCTGGGTATGCAGATAATGGTGATAGACTGGGGGCGCAATGTGCTTGGCTTCAAGGATGCCGACTCCACGGAGTTCGACCAAAACGCCAAACATCCGGTGGTGGACTTGTTGGAAGAGCAGGTTGACGTGAAGGACTATGGCGGCACCATGCGGCTTGGAAAGAGCGAGTCCGTTGCGGTTGAAGGGAGTCTGATTTTCGCCGCCTACAAGGAGAAGCGCATTTGGGAGCGGCACCGGCACCGCTACGAGTTTTCAAACCGGTACCGTGCGGATATGTCAGCGTCCGGTCTTAAACTGACCGCGTTTACGCCGGACGGAAGTCTGGTCGAGTGCGTCGAGTGGCCGGATCACCCGTGGGGTTTGGGCGTACAGTTCCATCCCGAATTTAAGTCCAAGCCCACTTCGGCGAACCCGCTGTTCAGAGATTTTATAGCCGCGGTACGGGACAGAAAAGCCGGAGGGTGAGAAATGGCGCGTTGTAAAAATAAATCGCGTGGATGCGGATTTGCCGCCGCGCCGTTTTATGATGATCTCAGCAAGAAGGCGTTCTCCGCCTTCTTTTTCGCCGTTTCCGCCGCGCCACGCCTCAGACGCAACGCGCTCCGTTGTCTGTTCCCTCTGCTCCTGCTCGCGTCCTGTTCCTTTGATTACGGCGCGTCGACAGCGGACGCGAGCGAGCAGCCGGATATTATTATGAGTGAAGTTGAATATGTGCGGGTGAGGAATGGCGATCCGATTGTGCGGTTTAAGGCGGATACGGCGGAACGGTATGAAAAAAAACAGATTATGAGCGTGCGGGAATTTGAATTTGAACAGTTCCAAAACCACGGGGAAGAGGTGAATGTACAAGGCAAAGTGGGCGCGGCTCATGTTGAGATTGACACCGGAAACGTTGAGATGCGGGATGGCATCCGCATAGACGTCATCTCCGATGATATTTCCATTAGTACTAATACGTTATTTTGGGAAGACAAGAGCCGGGCCATTTCCGCTGGAAAAGAGGATGAGGTGTGGATCGAGCGCTCCGACGGGACGTCTTTTTCGGGAAAGGGGTTTTCCGCCAATGCCAGAGAGCAGGCCTTTACATTTGACGGCGGGATACGGGGCGTGTACTTTGAGGCGGATGAAGAATGAGCGAAAGAAGCGCATATAAACCATGCGCGGCGCGGAGAAAAACGGGGCGAGACGGGCGAAAGGTTTGTATATGCTTTCTCGCCGCCTTTGCCGTTTCTATCGCGCCGCTGGGCGCGGATACGTTCACGTTCAGGGCGGATCAAATGAGCGGGGGACGAGCCGCGGGAAAAGAGACTATCATTTTGACCGGAAACGCCGAGGTGCATTCGGATAATCTGGTGTTGAGGGCGTCCAGAATTGAGATTTTAGGGGAGAACAACCAGTTTATTGATTGTACCGGCGACGTATGGGGGCAGGAGCAGGAAAAGGAGATTTTTTTCCAGACCGACAGGCTGCGCTATGACCGGAAGCTGAAGATTGCGCGGCTTGAGGGCAACGCCTCGCTTGAAGATAGAAAAAATTCGATTGTCGCCAAGGGCAGGTTCATTGAGTATGATGATGAAAAAGAGGTTGCGATTTTTCAGGTGGAGGTCAGATTGTTTAAGGACGATCTGGTATGCCGCTCCCAATACGCGGCGTACCGGCGCAAGGAGAAGCAGCTCGATCTTTCTGGTTTTCCCGTTGTTTTTAAGAAAGAGGATGAATTCCGCGCGGAGCGTATCCGCGTTGATCTTGACACCGACGATGTTACGATGGAAGGTTCGGTGTCCGGCTCCATAAAAGGGTGAGCGTTTTGTCCAAAGACGGTGATATGGAAGCGAAAAATGGCGGCGCCACCTATATATATATAACGACTCTTGATGAGAGTCCGCCGCCGCTTGACAGCGCGCCGGTCAAGCCGGTTTCCGCCGCCTGTTTTACACCGGACGCGGAGACTCTGTACATGTGGATCACCGGCGGCGAATCGGAACCGGACGCTGAAGAAGAGTATTTTGCGCCGGCTGGCTCCCATGTGCTTGCGGTGAACAACCTTCACAAGCGATTTGGAAGAAAGGAAGTGGTGCATGGGATAGATTTTTCCATGTACAATGGGCAGGTGGTGGGGCTTTTGGGACCGAACGGCGCGGGCAAAACCACGACATTCTACATGATAGTGGGATTTTACCGCCCTACGCAAGGCAATGTTACGATGGACGGCGTTGACATCACCCGCAAGCCGATGTACAAACGGGCGCGGCAGGGTATCGCGTATCTGCCGCAGGAGGCGTCTATTTTCCGCAAACTTACCGTTGAACAGAACATTTGGGCGATTCTGGAGAGCAGGCGGGACATCAACTACCGTCAAAAACGGATGCGGCTTGGAGAGCTTCTTGAAGAGTTCGGCATCACGCGCCTGCGCAAGCAGCCCGGGCATACGCTTTCCGGCGGGGAGCGGCGCCGCACTGAAATAGCCCGCGCTCTGGCGACGGAGCCTAAATTCCTGCTCCTTGACGAACCGTTCGCGGGCATAGACCCCATCGCCGTTTATGAAATCAAGCGGATAATCAGGCAGCTTGCGAAAAAGGGAATTGGCGTGCTTATCACGGATCACAACGTGCGCGACACGCTTGAAATCACCACCGAAGCTTTCATCATCAATACCGGCGCCATCGTCGCCCGCGGGGACAAAGACGCCATTCTTGCCAACGAGATGGTGAGGGAAGTGTATCTGGGGTCTGAGTTCAGAATGTAAGCGCCCGCGCCTGTTATTCAGCGTAAAAAGCGGCTGGATTGAGTGGCGATTTATTCCTTTAAGGGTTATCGGATATCCTTCTCCCGGTATTTTCCCGGTGAAATCCCATAGCGTTTCCTGAAAAGGCGGCAAAAATAATTGACATCATATATTCCGCAGAGGCTAGCGGTCTCCTTAACGCTCACCTGCTCCTTGAAAAGCAACTCCATAGCGGTTTTCAGCCGCAGGTCTTCCAGATACATCCGGGGACTCATGCCCATCTCCCTGCTGAAAAGCCGGGTGAAGTGGGCGCGGGACAGGCGCATTACCTCCGCCATTTCCTCCACAGAGATGTTCCGGCGCAGGTTCTCTTTGAGGAATCGTATAAGTTCCTCAAAGGGCTGTTCCCGTAAGGCGCCGCCGGTATCGCTCAATTCTTCCAGTAGCATCATACAAAGGCGGTACGTATAACAGGAATTGATGAAGGGATCGTTTATCTCACCGGAGAAAAGTTTGTCCAGCATTTCATAGAGCAGGGAAAGCGTTCGCTTTGTTCTGTCTGTCTCAAGCGCATTTCCTAAATGCCGTTCTATCATTTTGGTAATCCTGATCGCTTCCCGTCCTATCATAACCAAGAAGACAAACTCCCATGATGACGAGTCTTCGGGAAGGCAATACACGTGAGGCCCGGGAACAGAGACTATCATCAGTGAGCCAGGCAAAAGGTCATGGGCGCCATCTTTCAGATCGATGCGTCCTCTACCGGCAAGCGTGTACTGCCACACCCCATAAGACGGCACATCTTTGGTTTTTCCGTCATTGTAATAGGCTATAGAAGTCTCGTTGCTATGCCCGGATAAAACCGTGAGGGCATGGAGCGGAAATTTCCTGCTTGAATATCGGGACGACAGGCTGACGATGGGAAGCCGTGAAAAATTTGAATCCGGAAGGGAACGGCTCATAGCCGCATTATAGCACATATTATGGAGCATGAAAAGTCGATTTGTTTGCATTTGGTTCATAAATGCTACAAAAAGCACATCTGTCATATTTACACGCTCTCAGAGTCGGGTTACGCTGTTTTTAACAGAAGGAGACATTTTTGATGAAAATAGCCTTTATCGGAGCGGGCAGCGTGGGCTTTACCCGTAGAATGGTCGCCGATATTTTGAGCGTTCCGGAATTGCGGGATGTAGAGATTTCCTTAATGGACATCGACAGCGCCAACTTGGAGATGATATACAATGTGTTGAGACGGGACATCGAAGCCAATAAGCTTTCCGTCAGCGGACTTGATAAAGTCCGTCTTGCCAAAACCACGGATCGCCGCGAGTCCCTTGCGGGGGCGAAATACATTTTCTGTTTTGCCCGCGTCGGCGGACTTGACGCTTTCGCTCTGGATGTGGAAATCCCCATGAAATACGGGGTCAACCAGTGTGTGGGGGACACCCTCTGCGCCGGCGGCATCATGTACGGTCAGCGCGCCATTCCGGTAGCGCTGGACATCTGCAAAGACATCAAAGAAGTGTCCGAACCGGGCGCCCTGTTTCTCAATTACATGAACCCCAACGCTATGAATACCTGGGCGGCCAATACCTATGGCGGGGTGCAGACTCTGGGTCTGTGCCACGGCGTACAGGGCGGTCATGCCCAGATAGCCGAAGTGCTGGGTCTGCCCCAGTCCGAGGTGGACATCGTTTGCGCCGGAATCAACCACCAGACCTGGTATATTGAGGTGAAGCACAAGGGCGTGGATATGCGTGGAAAACTCCTCGAAGGTTTCCGCAAACATCCTGAGTACAGCAAACAGGAAAAGGTCCGCATCGACATTCTTGAACGTTTCGGCTATTACAGTACCGAAAGTAACGGCCATCTTTCGGAGTACCTCCCCTGGTACCGCAAGCGCCCCGGCGAGATAGACCGCTGGATCGATTATTCCGAATGGATACACGGCGAGAGCGGCGGTTACCTGCGCTACTGCCG
>JAIRLZ010000047.1 GCA_031259035.1 Treponema sp.
TACGAGGTTCGTTCTGTAAGGAAATTATTTAACTGTGGGGTCTACTACCATTTTTGTTGGCGTTGCTATAATGCTAACCGCCCCAAGGGGCGGGGTATTAGACCCCACTGCGAATAAAAGGTTCGGCGGAGGGTTTGCGCCAGAGCGTACAAATAAGTTAGAAAGCGATTTAAAAACTGTCGCTCCGCGTGTTTTGGAACAGGCTTGTATAAAAACAGACGCGAGGGCGGGCGAGAGATGTTTCTTTGCCGCCATTGCGGACTATTTCACGCCGCTTGCCGGTATGAAGCGGCGCGGCGCGTCATTCAAGCATACAAAAACGTATTGTAAGAATTCGCTTTCTACATTTTTGTAGGACGGTAGAGCTTCCATGATATGCCGTAGTGGTGGACGCGCAAACCCATTTGCCGCTCGGTGATGCCGAGCCTCCGGCTTGCCGCGGACATGTTGCCTTCGCTTATCTTGAGCGCCTCAATGATAAGTTCCTTTTCAAGGCGGGAAAGGGCGGCTTCAAGGGTGGTGTTCGGCTCAGTGTTGGAGGAACTGGGCGATTGCAGGCTGGGCGGCAGGTTGTAGGAATGGATGACCGAGTCTGTGGAGAGGATCACGGCGCGTTCAATGCAGTTCTCAAGCTCCCGCACATTGCCGGGCCACGAATAACTGGTGAGCAGGTCTATGGCGGGCGAGGATATGCGTTTGATGAGCTTGTTGTTCTTCTTCGCGTATTTTTCCGCAAAATGATCCGCTAAAAGCACAATGTCGCTTTTGCGTTCGCGCAGGGCCGGAATATGCAGCGGAAACACATTGAGCCTATAGTAGAGGTCTTCGCGGAAACGTCCCGCCTTGACCGCTTCTTCAAGGTTGCGGTTCGTAGCGGCGATGAGCCTGACGTCAATTTTGATGGTTGACGCGCCGCCAACCCGTTCAATCTCCCGTTCTTGAAGAGCGCGGAGCAATTTCACCTGTATGTGCGTCGGAATTTCACCGATTTCGTCAAGAAAGAGCGTGCCCCGGTGCGCCTGTTCAAACTTGCCCTTGTGCATGTTCATGGCGCCGGTAAACGCGCCTTTCTCATGCCCGAATAGTTCGCTTTCGATGATCGATTCAGGCAGAGCCGCGCAGTTTATTTTGACAAACGTCTCCTCCGCGCGCCGCGAAAGCCGGTGAACCTCGGCGGCTATGAGCTCTTTGCCCGTGCCGCTTTCGCCGGTGATAAGCACGGTCGCGTCGCTTGGGGCGACTTGGGCGAGCATTCCGTAAATGTCCCGCATTGCGTTGCCGGTTCCGATAATGGCGCTGCCTTCGGCGATGCGTCCGCTCTCAACGCCTTCGCTTCCGCCCAAACGCTTTTCATCAAGCTCGTTTTTTTGAAAGCGGAACTGTTCTTCCATGATTCTTTCGCGGAGTTTCGCCGAATCCGCTATGATTGACGACACTTTTTCAAGAAAAGCTCGATCCCACGCCCTTTGCGTTTCTTTATCCACGCTATTCACACGGCGTTCGGCGCTGAGCGTCCCAATAACGGCGCTTCCCGATCTGATAGGCACGCAGTAATAGGTGAGACCTTCCATATCTTTTTTTGTCCTGTTTTTCGCGCGGTTAAGAAAACGGTTGTCCTGAGAGAGATCGTTCACGGTTATCGGAAGTCCGGATTCGAACACCCTGCCCACCAACCCTTCGCCCAGGCGGTATAATCCGCGCGCTTTTTCTTCCGTGGCAAGTCCGTAGGCTTCCTCAATTTTAAGAATCCCTGTTTTCCGGTCAAGGAGCGTCACCATGCCCCACGTCAAACCCGCCCTCGTTTCAAGAAGGCTTAAAAGAGGCCCCAATGCGGTTCTTAATTCGACATATTTGTCAAAGGTTCTTGCAATATCAAAAAGCAACTCCAATTCCAAGCGTTCATCTTCTAATAGCGCGGTAGAATTCATATAAACAGTTTACTTCTTTTATGTAGGAAACTCAAGCGGGGTACGAAGAGAAAACAAGCTGAAGCGTGCAATCGCCTCTGCGGCGCCGCTGTTGCGGCATACCGGTTCGCGGCGTGATGTACTTTGACGCGCTTTTTTCCGGGTTCGCTTCATTTGTGCAACAAACGCCTCGTCGTTAGGCGTAGGGATATACGGCGCAAGAAATTCGCGCGGTTTTCCCATCGTGCGATTCATTCCGCGCATAAAGCGGCGGCGTCTTTTCCACGTCAGCAGGCAATCAAGGCTTTCGCCAAGAACCGCATGAAACCGGGTTCCGAGATAAGGACGGACGGTCTGAACATTTACAACCGCCTTGCAAAAGAAGGCTTTGTCCATACCGCAATCCCGCGCGACCCCAAAAAACAGCCCGAGCATCTCCATTGGACGCAGCACATCGTCATATCCAACGCGAAGGCGTTTGCACTCGGCTCAACAGACGGTTCTTTGACCATGCTCTCTTTTCCCACCTCGTGGGCGCCTGTTCTTTGGCGCCGCCAAAACCGTATTATGCTCTGAGCTTGTTCCAAAACGCGAACCTGCGGTTGCGAACCTACGGTTCGGGTTGGTTTTGGAACAGGCTTTTGGAGAACATTGCTCATTCTTTATGAGTTTGGCATGTGCGGTTTATCCAATGTTCTCCAGGGGTAAGAAGCTGTTCCAAAACTGACGCCATAAGGCGCGTTTTGGAACAGCCTAATATTAAATAATTTCCTGACAGCACGAACCAAGTCTAGCCGAACCGTGCGCATGACGCAATGCGGATGCCGCGCCTTATCGAGGATCTCTAAAAGGCGCGGAGGTTCATAAAAGGCTCACTGTGCGGGCGCGTCAGCCTGATGCGGGAGCTGCGCGTGCAGTTCCCGCACTCCGCAGGGACGGATGGACATCACAAAAACCGGATCGTGATCCGCGGGATTTTGCCCCGCGCCGCCGCCGGGGAAGCCCAAAAGCGTACGCATCCATACGCGGTATTCGTCAACGTATTCCAGCGGAAGAAACGCCTGAATCACGCCGGCAAAGCCTCCGCCGTGAAGACGGCATGCGGCGCGCGCCGCGCCGCCGCGCGCGTCTCCGTCCAAACCGTGGAGATGGAAAAACAATTCCGTCATGGCAAGGCAGATGGGGATATTCTGTTCCTGTATGGCGCCGGACGCCGCCGCGTTTTGCAGCCACCGGTAGGAAGAGTCGCCCGATTCTTGCGCCAAACGCAGGAAGGCGGCGAAGTCGTTTTCTTTAAGCGCCTTGATTTCTTCTTCCACCCTGTTGTTTTCTTCAATAAAATGCAACGCTCTCAGTACGGCGCGGTCGCCGCAGGTCTGGCGGAGCGCGGGCAGGCGCCGCGTCAATTCTTCTACGGTCAAGCCCCGCAACACCTCTTTGCCAAAGAAAGAGGCGACGCTCTTCATCTCGGCGGGAATCGCCGAATATTCGGGGCTTAAATTGGCGTGGCTTCCACCGGTGTTTACGATGACAAGACGATAGCCGTGGGATTCAAAATCAAAGGGGATTCGCTCCAGCGCCGGGGCTGCGGGATCTTCAAAATCAAGCGCGGCCACGCCGCCCGCCGCGCACGCCATTTGATCCAGCAATCCTGACGCCTTGCCCCAGAAAACATTTTCAGCGTACCGCCCGATTGCCGCGAGTTTCTCCATAGGAATCGCGCCGTTGTTGTACAGGGCGTTCAGAATGCCGCAGATGAGCATTTCAAACGCGGCGGAGGAACTTATCCCGGAACCCGGAAGCACCCTGCTTTCAAAGCAACCCTTGAACCCGCCTGTCGCAAAACCCGCGTTCTTGAAACCGGCGACGATCCCTCGCACAAGAGCGGAAGAGCCGGTTCCATGCTCTGGATGTTCCGTTATAGCAATGGCATAATCTTCATGGTAGGTGGAATCGCATAGAGAGATGCGGCTCTCTTCACATGCGGCGACGACGCCGAGCGTGTCAAGATGGACGCTCGCCGTCAACGCCTTTCCGTGGTTGTGATCCGTATGGTTTCCGCCGATTTCGCTCCGTCCCGGGGAACTGAAAATGCGGATGCCGGCGGAGCCGCTGCGAGTATCGCTGCGAGTATCGCCGCGAGTATCGCCGCGAGTATCGCCGAAACGCCGCCTGAATTGTTCGACAAGCGCGGTATACCGCTTCTTCTGTTCCGCAATGACTCCTTTTTCGGCGCCATAGAGTTCGCTAAAATAGCCGTCTGCGGCTTCTGAATCAAGCGTCCGCAACGCGGTGGTTATAGTCATTTGTACACGTCCCAGCTTGTTCTGATGATAGTTTCCATATCCGAATGCCGCGCCTCCCATCCCAGAATTTCGCGCGCATAGGAAGCCGAAGCGGTGAGTCTCGCCGGATCTCCGGCGCGGCGTCCCGCAATTCGCGTTGGTATGAGCTTTCCCGTAACCCTGCGGGCGGTCTCAATGACTTCAAACACCGAGGTTCCCTTCTCGCTCCCCAAGTTGACGGTGAGGCTTTTTCCGTTTTTACGGATGTAGTCCAACGCCTGTACATGAGCCGCGGCTAAATCATTTACATGAATGTAGTCGCGGACGCACGTCCCGTCCGGCGTGTCGTAATCGTCGCCAAAAACGCTCACTTCATTCCGAAGACCGGCCGCCGCTTCCATGACAATGGGAATGAGGTTCGCGGGATTCATCTCTTTGCCTTTGACACGCCCCTTCACATCGTAGCCCGCCGCGTTGAAATACCGGAGGCTCGCGAAGCGAATGTCTTTGAGTTTTTCATACCAGCCCAGAAACCGTTCAATCTCCAGTTTGGTAAACCCGTAGTAGTTTTCAGGGTTTGCCGGGTGTTGTTCATCAATGGGCAAATAGCGGGGTTCTCCGAAAACCGCCGCGCTGGAGGAGAAAATGATGCGCATGACGCCGTTTTCCACTGCGGCGTTCAGGATGTTGATGGCGCCACTGATATTGTTCACCGAATACTTCTCCGGTTTTATCATGGATTCTCCGGCGGCCTTGAAAGCCGAGAGATGGACAAGCGCGTCAAAACCGCCGCAGCCGGATGCCGCGGCGTCGCGCATGACCCGCGAAAGTCCCGCATAATCCACTATATCTCCATAAACGAACGCCGCCTCTGGAAACAGATTGTCCCGAAGACCGGAAGACAGGTTGTCGAATACCGTTACGCGGCAGCCCTTGTCCAGAAATTCACGGACGACATGGCTCCCAATGTAACCCGCTCCGCCAATGACCAATATATTCATGCTTTCTCCTTGACGCTCATTTTATCACAAAAAGATGCGCGGATAAAGTCCTCGCGTTGGCTCATGTAAAATCTAACCATTATGTATGTGGTACAGGGAGAATCAGTCCAGCAACGGATTGTAATCCGGTATGTCCAAGCCGTAATCAGGATTTGTTTCTTCTTCAGAACCTGCATCAAATGAAAAAATGTTGTCAAAAAGATCTGCCGGCAGGGACGGCAAGGCGTCCGACTCGGGAACCGCGTCGCCGCCGGAAAAGACATAGGAACTCGCTCTATTGCCCGTTACACCGGCAATAAGGGCGCCGTCGGCATGTAGATCGCAGTACCTATCTGGCTGAGATCCGGACAAGAACGACAGCGTAACCGTTCCCTCGTTGCATGTGGCGGTCGGAATAAGACCGGACTTGGCGCATACCGTAACGTCAACAACGCCCGTCGCGGGGCGGATAAAGTCTTTTTTGGACAATCCCTGATGAATATCCCGCATAAAGTCGCCCCATACCGGACCGGCCAAGGTCGCTCCGGTAAGATCAATCCCCAAAGAGTTGCCGGGTTTATCGAACCCGAACCAGATCGCCGTCGTGTAATAGGGGGTGAACCCAACCGTCCATGCGTCCGACCAGTTTTGAGTGGTGCCGGTTTTTCCGGCGGCGGGCATACGGAAGGCGTCGCCGTTTTCATCCTTAAACACAAATTTCGAACCATAGCCTGAACCGGATCGCAAGGTTCCGATTTCAACGGTTTTTTTCAGCAGCGTGGTCATAACATAGGCGTTTTGAGGGCTTATGACCTGAATATCCGCGCCTTTTTTCTGTTGCGCAAGCCGGAGGGCGCGCTCGTTGTCAATGATGATCTTGCCGTTCCTGTCCTCAATCGCCCGTATCGCGATAGGGGCGACCTCCCTTCCCTGATTGGCAAAAACCGCAAATGCCCGCGCCATCTGGATGGGCGCCACGGAGATGATGCCGAGTCCCATTGGGTACACACGAGGGAAGGTGCGGCGTATGACGTCGGGATCGGTTATGCCCATAAGGGCGGCGGCGCGGTTAATCGCCTCGTCAAAGCCGATGCCGTCAAGCACTTTGAGGGACGGCACGTTCATAGACTGAGCCAAGGCATCGTAAAACAACACCGAGCCTTTCCATTCGCCCCGAAAATTGAGCGGTATGTAGGGAGTGCCGTCTTCGTTGTGGAAAACGATGGGAATATCGTAAATGAGCGTCGAAGGGGTGAACTTTCTGGTGTCAAGGGCGGCCGAATAGTACAGGGGCTTAAACGAGCTGCCCGGCATGATACGCCCCTGAGTTGCGCGGATAAGCTGGTTGGTCGAGGCGTCGTACTTCGAGCCGCCCACAATCGCGGTAATGTATCCGGTCTCGTTTTCTATAGAAATGAGCGCGCCCTCGACGATATTTTGTTCAGCCTGATCCCTCAAATCCGCAAACCCCTTCTCGGTGAGCGTTTTGAGATCGTCAAGATCGAAAAAAACCGCGGCCATGTCAACAAGAGGGTTGATGGTTTTTGTATACCGGTTCGTCGCCTGCGCCTCATTCCGCGCCGCCGCGGTTCCATAAATGCCGCCCATGTCAAGAAACACGGAAAGCAGGTTGATAACAGGGAAAAACGTTCTTTCGGCGTAGACGAAACGGTTGCCGCGTGAAGCGTTGTACGCCTTGTTCGCCTTTTCAAGCCCATGCGCCATGTATTTCTCGGCCGCTTCCTGATGCGTCAGGTCAAGCGTGGTAAGCACGGTGTAGCCGTCACGATAATAGTCCATAGCGCCGTACATCATCTCGTCAAGTTCGCGGCGCACATATTCGCTGAACCACGGCGCCTTGTCCTCACGGTTGTAATACGCGGCGACGGACTGGCGGGTATAGTCGTAATTATCCCAGTATTCCCGAAAGGACGCATCCGCCTCTTCACGAGTGGCGTATCCCAATTCGATCATTTTGTCCAGCACGGCGCGTTGCCGTTCCATTGCGATATTGGGGTTGTCAAGCGGGTTGTATTTCGCCGGACTTGAGAGTTGGATGACAAGCACCGCGGCTTCCGCCAACGTTATCTCTTTTGCGCTATGGTTGAAAAAGTATTTGCTCGCGGCCTCGACGCCGTATACGCCGGGACCCATGTACATATAATTAAGGTAAATTTCAAGGATTTCATTCTTGGTGTAACGCCGCTCCATCTGTATGGCGTACCACAGTTCCCTGATTTTCCGCGACAACGAATATTCGCTCCTGTCCGTGTAGAGAGTGCCGGCCACTTGTTGCGTAATGGTTGAGCCGCCGCCCAAACTTCGACCGGTAAGCTGCCCATAAATGGCGCGCGCAATGCCTCTAACGCTGAACCCTCTGTGCTTGTAGAATTCGGGATCTTCACGCGCCAAGGTTGCGTTAATGAGGTGCTGGGGCAGAGCGCTTAAAGGCGCCAGCTCCCGTTTTTCATCAGCGGAAAATTCGGTGACCAGCGTTCCATGTATATCGAGTATTTTGGTCGGCAGAGCCGGCGAAAATTCCTGAAAATTTTCCTGATTTTTCATATTTATGGTTTCCGCAAGCGCCAAACCCACACCCGCGCCGATTGTCACAACAAGGAGAATAACAATGCCCGCCAAGACGCGGATCATAATTTTCGATGCCATATATTATAAGTTTATGGCAGAAGAAGAGATTTGTCAAGCTGTCGCGGCGCCTCATAAAAAATCTTGCCGAAAAGAGTCTCAGGAACTGTTCAGAAATAACATGACCAAACGGTCATGTTATTTCTTAATTGCGCAAGCAATTAAAACAAAATGCTGTGCATTTTGTTTATGAACAGTTCCTAAGCCTCACATTGAACATGGCGCCAACCGTACAATGGCGTTTATGATGCGGGCGCCTTTGGCGCGTCGCTTGACCCGCGCTCCGTATTTCGCTAAAATGAAACGTGAAGAAAGAGCCTTTCCCAAAACACCCGAACTGTGTTCGCCGAACATAGTTCGCGTTTGGGATACGCTATACTGGAGTCCGGTTCAAGAACGATGGCGCTGGAACCGGCTGCTGTCAAGGAGAGAAACAATGGCATTTGGATTGCATAGTTATCCGGTGGCGTACCGGTCAAAATTCGACAACGGGATTTGGACGGGCGGTTATGAAGAAAAGCCGCATAAAACGCCGGAGGAAGAAGCGAAGTTAAGCGAAGCTGAACTGGAAAAACTGGAGAATTCCCGTAATTTTTACGGCGATATGCCTCTGGTCGGGTATACCACTCAATACGGGATGAGCTGTTTTGAAGGACTCAAAGCCTTGCCTCAAAAAGACGGCGGACTCGCCATCTTTCGTCCCGATCAGAACGCGAAACGGTTTTACAAATCAATGAAAGGGCTGTATATGCCGCCCTTCCCGGAGGATGAGTTTGTCAAAGCCTGTGTGGGAATCGTGAAACGCAACGCGGAGTTTGGGTTTCGGCCATTTTATAAGAAAGAATGGGAAAAAGATTCGTTTATGACGGCTGATTCCATCTATATACGTCCGTTTTCGTACTCGGAAGGCGGTGTTGGCGTCGCCTTATCCAAGAAACCCTGGGTCGTGATCATAACAACGCCGGTCAGCGCCTATTTCTCCGGCGGCTCGTCCGACGCGGTTGTCACCGAACGCATCAGGGCCACGCCTAACGGCACGGGCTGGATAAAAGCGGCTTCCAATTACGTGATTTCCGCGCTTGCCAAGCACGAAGCCGCCGAAGAAGGCTACATGGAGTGCATCTACCTTGACGCGGCTCACCGGAAATACGTTGAGGAAGGTTCTTCCTGCAATATTTTCTTTTACTTGAAATCAGGCGAACTCGTAACGCCGGAACTCGGCGACACGATCCTGCCCGGCATCACACGGGCGAGCGTCATAGAGCTTGCCCGCGACAAACATATCGTGGTGTCCGAGCGGAAGATTTCCATTGACGAGGCGCTCAGCGAGACAAAAGAATGCTTTGTCAGCGGCACCGCGGCGGGCGCCACCCCCATTGAGTCCCTCACCTACCGGGGCAAAACCGTTGTTTTCAACGAGAGAAAAACCGGCGGCCTCACGGCGGATATACGCGACACTATCAAGGGCATACAGTACGGCACGCTGCCCGATACGAAAGGCTGGATGGTGAAGGTGGTGTAGAGGCGGCGTTCTTGCGGCGCCAACTGCTTTTGGCTTTTTTGAAAATATTTGGAGGTGTTGTCAAATACCGCCGGTAAAACCGGCGGCTTGTTTTTGTGAACCGCTCAAAGCGGTTGCTTTATGAGCCGCCTAAAGGCGGCTGTTGGCTGTTTGTTATTCCATCCCATCCAACTCCTTTTGTTTTGTTCCTCTGCCCTACCCTGCCTAATTTAAATTCGTTTCACCTTTTTATCCGCTCA
>JAIRLZ010000191.1 GCA_031259035.1 Treponema sp.
CCCCCCCCCCCCCCGCTCGTGATTATGCATCGCATCTAACAAATTGACTCTTTTATAGTTTTATAAATTTTCCGCCGCAAGGCGATGACCTGTCGCCGCTTTCACCGTGGCCTTGCGCATTCCGCCGCATCCTCATAATACGCTCCGTATCCTATCTGAGCGCACTCGATTCGTCTCTTATTCTCCTCGTTGCAGGGGAACATGACATATTACCGTTTCAAGGAGCTTATATATGCAAAAAAGCCTCTTCGTAATTTTGATCGCCGCGCTTGCCGTGGAGATTGGCTCTCAAGAAGTTCAAATCGGCGGCGGTACGCTTTTGTTCACCGGCAAAGTCGCCAGCGGCGTGTTTTTTGATTCCGATGACGCGGAAAAAGAAGGAGAGACCGGGCCCATTAATCCGAGCTACTATGGTTCTGAAGGCAAGGTCTATCTATGGAACGAATCCGACGCGAAAACCGGCCTGCGCGCCGAATTGTCCGCAAGATACACAAATGGCAATAATGGTTTTAGGATCCGTCTGCGGGCTGACAACGCGCTTCAAGGCAATCCCAATACGGCAATCGGCCGTTACGCCTACGGCTGGCTGAACCTTTTTGATGAGGCGGTAAAATTTACCGGCGGTTTTATCGACTTGTCCGACAATGTGTGGGGAACTCTCGGCGACGGGGACTGGGATATAGGCGGCAACGGCATCCGCATGGAATTCAAGCCGTTTCATGTAAAACCCCTGCAAGGTCTTGATCTTGGGGAGCTAAATATCGGCGCGTTTCTGCTGGTTCCCTTACAGTCCAATCCCAATAAGATACACGATGAGAACATGAAAGAGATATCCGGGGATGTAACCTTCTCAAGGGTATTTGGAGAAACCGCGTTTGGTTTCCGCTGGACTCATCCGTGGTTTTATGTTTCCGCTCAAGTGCAGATGGACGCCGATGTTGACGGCAAGGAAATCATGGACGCCAGCCGGAAAAAAGTGTGGAGCGGCGCGGGCGATGAGATGCGGTTTATGTTCGGCGCGGGCTTTACGCTGCTGCCGGAACTGCTGGTAACGGCGGAAGGGAATTTTGAGGGCTTGGGAAATTGGGCGGCGCGGGGAACCGGCGATTTGCGGCAAACGATCCAGTATGATTTTTCCCGTATACCGGTACCGGTGGCGGACAGGTTTGTCCTCGGCGTGAAAGCCAGGGAACGCCTGTGGGGATATGATGTAAAAGAACTTTCCGGATGGGACATACCCCTCAAACCGTGGATTCAGATTAAGCCTTTCGCCGCCTTTAAGGCAAGCGCCGAATGTACCGTGAGCCTTGAATTCGGCTATGCTTTTGGACATTTGGCGCTGGCCAATCCTTACGAAGCGCAGCAATTAGTGTATGAAAGCTCCAATTTGCATATCAAACCAACCCTTACATACAAGCTAAAAAACGGACTTGAGCTAAAGGCGTGGTATATGTTTAACCGCATCTCGTACGGCAATCTCTCCGACAGCAGCCCTATCTTTGCGGATCGGAAAAATTCCTACAATCTCGCTAGAAAGGCTGACAATCGCACGCTTGTAGAGTCGTTGGTAAAACAGCAAATTGCGCTGGAATTTGTATGGAGTTTCTAATGGGAAAACCTCAGAACTGTCGAACCGCGGGTTCGCGTTTTTAGAGGCGCCCAATGTCAAGGCGTTTAATGTTACCGCAAAACCCGCATGGTTTTGTGTTGGCATATTATTTTTATGGAGGTTGAGAACATGAAGAAATTTTTATGGGCCGGTATTGCGCTTGTGCTGCTGTCGCCGGCATGTCAAGACCCTGGTTATGGCGCTGATGACCTCGCCGCGAACAACGGAGCCGCGGTAACGTATGTGCTGCCCTATTCGCCATATGACTATCAGGTGTTGGAGTCAACGTTTACCGACGGTACGATAACTGTTGACGGTAATCTTAACGAAGGGATTTGGGCGCAGGCGGCGTCTTCGAATATTGCGAATTTCAAACACGCGACTAATGCCGAAGATGCCGATTCAGGAGCGACCGGGACCGTAAAGTCCGTGTGGGACGGCTACACGTTGTACATTGCCGTGGACGTAACGGACGCTACTCCGGCGAATTTAACGTTGCTTGAGAATGACGGTCAGGGCGGAAGCCCATATGTTGATCCTACAATAACGCCGAAATCCAACGGCGCCTATGCCATCACGGAAGCGATGGATTATTCCACTTATCAGACTCCACCGTATAATTCGAGGTTTGATAACGTTGAGTTTGCCGTTGACTTCTGGAACGACAAGCAGGACAAGTGGGCGGACGACGACGGCCTTTTCGCTGTCAGCCGGAGCGGGAAATTGGTGTATGACAGTTCCGACGGTTTTGGCGATGAGGGAACCTACGCTTCCGTTTTCGCCAGCCCCGATGCGCGGGAATACAATGACCGCATCAAAGCCTATGCCGCTACAGAGAAATCCGATGGATCCGGGTATACCATAGAACTGGCGTTCCAGATTTACGGCGCGAAGCCCGCCAATGGGACGGCCTTTGGCGTGGATGTGATGATCAGCGACGCGCCGCTGGATAACACCGCCCGGACATCCCGCACTTACTGGAGCCACAAGGACAATTCCTATCGCTTCAGCAGCAGGGACGGCAATTTAGACTGGGGCGCCATCGTACTTAACGGATATGACGGACAGAGCGCCTTTGCGAAAAGCGACTGGATGCTCGCCAACGCGATCCGCTGGGTTGACGCCAACCTGCCGGGTACTGAGGGATATGCCGGAACCGGAACTTCGGTGGGGAACAACTGGAGCGAGGCGACATGGACAGCGTTGAGCAACGCGGTGAAAGCCGGAAGGGATTTGTTGACCGAAGACGGCGGAAAGCATGTGGCGGCGGCGATAACCCAGGAAGAGATAAAAACCAAAGCCCAGGCGATAGAGGCCGCCATTGCGGGGTTAATCGCGGCGGACGATCCTCTGGGCGCGACGGCTATGGATTATCCTGTTACCAATACCCTTCCCGATCCTCTGGTATTCAAAACTAATTTTGAAGGCAAAACTCCGGGCGATGTGGTGGCAAGCGCGGACGACTGGGTAAAACGGGCCGAGGAGATACGCAAGTTGGCTTCGATCTATGAGTACGGCCCGAAACCGGGCGCTCCCGCAAGCGTTACGGTAACAAAAGTAAGCGGATTGGCGGGATCTGGTCCCCATTGGGAACCCGCGCCGTGGTACTACCCCAACCGGCCGCCGATGCAGGTTGCGAGTTCTTCCGCCAGTTACGCCGTTGAGACCACAATTACCTACAATGGGTCGGAGGCTTCCGTTCCCGCAGGCGCGACAGCCCAGGCGGGGAGTGCAAACATCACCTTCAATATGTATAAACCGGCTGTGGAAGCGGGAAAAAAGGCGCCGGTTATAGTAAACTTTGACGTCAATCCGCCGGAATTTACCGAGAACGGTATTGCGGTGCTGGGTATTCCCGTCACGTCGATTACCAGTGATAACCGGCAGACCCCTTGGGATCCCGTCAGGGACGGAATCTTCCGGCAGTTCTACCCCTATGGAGCGCGGGGTCAGCGGTACGAAATAAGCAACGAAATGGGCGCGGCCTGGGGCGCGTGGCGGGCTATTGACGCGCTTGCGGCGGCAAGGGATATTCCGATTACAACCAAGAGCCTCGCCATTACGATTGATGGCGGTGCGACTACGGAAACAACCTTTACCCTGAAAGACCGTATAACCTTTGATGTTGATACCAGACCGGATTTGTATGGACCGTATTGGATGTGGTACCCCGATATCCGGGCCTGGTGGCAGGTAGGTAGATTGGAAGGAGCGGATACGCTCGCCGTACAGCAGGGGGCGGGCAAAGCCGTGATGTTGTACCTTCAGGCGGGTTCTCCCGTTCCTTCACAAGCGGAAGGGACTCACCCCTTGGACAGTGTGACCATTCAGCATCAAAATGAGCAGGGGACATGGGTAGAT
>JAIRLZ010000218.1 GCA_031259035.1 Treponema sp.
CAATGCTTGTTAAATTAGTGCATATGGGTCTCATACCCCGCCCCTTGGGGCGGGGAGGTTCATCGCCTTGAAAAACAGTTCCATCCGCCGGCGGTCTTTGTACACCGCCGATACCGTTGACGCGGCCCATTTCAAATAGTGTCAGTCGCTATATGCGGTCGCTATATGCGGTCGCTATATGCGGTCGCTATATGCGTACACCCTTTTACGGGAATATCCCCCGTATCTTCTTTGCCTTGGCCAGCTTGTCAATAGCCAGCATATAGGCGGCGATACGGAAAGACACGTTGTGTTCTTTTACAATATCCGCTACCTGTCCAAAACTGCGGATCATGATTTTTTTCAGGGTCTCGTTGATCTGATCTTCTTCCCATGTGAGTTCCTGGATGTTCTGCACCCACTCAAAATAGGATACCACCACCCCGCCAGCGTTGGAGAGGATATCCGGCAGAATGATCACCCCTTTCTTGTTGAGGATCTCGTCTGCTTCCACAGTGGTTGGGCCGTTTGCGCCCTCTACAATAAGTTTAGCCCTCACCGAATCGGCAATGGGACCGGTGATTTGGTTTTCCATGGCGCAGGGGATCAACACGTCGCAATCGCGGGTCAAAAGTTCCTGATTGGAAATTCTTTCGACTCCCGTAGCGGTGTATCCTTCCAGGGATCTGTTGTTGGCGGACATGTAGTCATGAATAGCGGGAATATCCAAACCTTCGGGGTTATAATAGCCGCCGGATATATCGCTGACCCCTATTATCGTATGGCCCTGTTCATAAAGCAGCGTTGCGGTTACTCCGCCCACGTTCCCCATGCCCTGTACCACGATCCGGGCGCCCTTTTCCGGCATGTTGAGATATTTTAAAAGTTCCCCGGTTACGATACTCACACCGCGTCCTGTGGCTTTGGCGCGCCCCAGAGAGCCGCCGATTTCGATGGACTTGCCGGTAACGACGCCGGGTACGGCATAGCCTTTAAGCATACTGTAGGTATCCATGATCCATGCCATAACTTCCGCGTTAGTATTCACATCTGGCGCGGGAATGTCCTTTTCCGGTCCGATGATCGGCAGAATCGCCGTGGTAAAACGTCGAGTCAAACGTTCCAGTTCTCCATGGGACAACAGCGAGGGATCAACCTTAACCGCGCCTTTGGCGCCGCCATAGGGCAGGTTTACCACCGCGCATTTAAAGGTCATCCACGCCGCCAGGGCCTTTACCTCATCGGTATCCACTTCCTCGTG
This sequence comes from Treponema sp., assembly GCA_031259035.1. GTDB lineage: Bacteria > Spirochaetota > Spirochaetia > Treponematales > Breznakiellaceae > JAIRKH01. The sequence goes on from JAIRLZ010000218.1 coordinate 1,241, forward strand.
GTAGCGGATGCCGCCCTTGCAGGGACCCCGGACGCTCGAATGCTGCACCCGGTAGCCTTCAAAAAACTTGACGTCTCCGTTGTCCATGACAACCTGAATAGCGACTTTCAATTCCCGCTCGGGGTATTTAATGAACTCATATTCATTCTGCGGCAGGCCAAGTTTTTGGGCTGCCAATTCCAGAACCTGCAGCATGTTGTCATAGGGATTGTAAGTATTTGCCATATATTATACTCCTTATGTTTACATTATGGACGATCCTTGTACTTTAATCTAGTAGTATCCTGTCCCGCGGGACGGAAGCGTCCATGTTTTCAACCCCGCTGTAAACCGTACCGGCGTGGGTTTGCACCATCCCTCCAATGCTCTCGCATAATTCCCGGTAGGGTTTGATACGGTACGGTTGCGGTTCCTCCCGCGTCCGGTATGAGTACGCCCGAAAGCATTTTAAGCGTCGTGGATTTTCCCGCGCCGTTGGGTCCGATGTATCCGCGGATTTCCCCCTTATCAATAGAGAAAAAAATGTCGTCAACCGCCCTTTTCACGGTGTATTCACGATGGAAAAGCGATATGCATGAATCCCAAAAATCGGATCGGCGCTTGAGTATGTTGAAATTTTCTGAAACATACGACGCTTCTATAAAGCTCATGCTTCGCCATCGTGTTAATAGCCACAAAGAGCGCCATGTCTTGCAGCGTCAGCCGCGTTACATCCTGCCGGACGCCAGTCTTGATGAGAACCGCCCACAGGCGCATCTGAATAAGAAAATTCAGAGCGGAAACCAGCAATCCCATTGACGCGGCAAGATGATAGCGGTTTGAGATTTAAAAGCTTTCAAAAAGAATATGAGATATTTGACAATACGATGATCGCTCATTTTGTTGGCGCCGCTCTGCGGCGGTTCGATTTAGCAGCGCAAACAAAAAATGGCGGCGACCCCACAGATGATACATTTTCTTCGCGTTCTCTACCGCGCCGCCCGGTATGTTCCAAGAAAGTGAAAATCCTTGGCCTTCGCCTTCAATTCTTCAATCGCCGAATTAAAAACATCCGCGTTTTGGGGAAGAGTCACGTCAATGTAGAAAAGATATTCCCAGGGACGCCCTTGAATGGGGCGGGATTCCAGCTTCGAGAGATTGATGCCCTTATCGCTCAGAATTTTTAGGCAGGTGAAGAGAGAACCCGGCTCATCGGGGACCGAAAACACGAGGCTCGCCTTGTTCGGCTGGTCTGAACCGAGGCTTGGAGGCACAGGCGCCTTGTCGCCGGCTTTTCGCGCTATGATGGCGAAGCGGGTGTAGTTCTGCGGGTTGGTCTCAATGCCGGTTTTCAGCGTTTTTAAGCCGAACGCCTTTGCGGCGGCTTCTCCGGCAATAGCGGCGACTTTGACGGCGCCTTCCCGCGCTATGGAGGCTACGGCGCTCGCGGTATTGGCGTACGGCTCCAACTGCCAATCAGGATGCTTGTTCAGAAACTCACGGCATTGATCAAAGCCTTGCGGGTGGCTTCGTACGATGCTGATTCCGTCTATAGCCGCCCGCTCATCGGCAATGAGGCAGTGCATGATGCGGAGCTTCAGTTCCCCGACTATGGCTATGTCGGGGTAGCGGAGAAAGAGATCGTAGTTTTCATGAATGGAACCCGCGAGGCTGTTCTCAATGGGGATGACTCCCGCGCTTACAGACCCCTCAAGCGCCGCGTCAAACACGGCTTTGAAAGAGGGCAGGGACACACGCCGCGCATCATCGCCAAACACCCGCATAAGCGCCTGTTCCGCATACGCGCCGCTTTCACCGGAAAAGGCTATGGGCAGGTTGTCCGGCTTGCCCTGCGCATCCAGAACGCCGGAAGCGGCTGGCCGTCCCGCCGCCGCCACAGATGTTTTTGGCGTGCGCAACAACTCCTTGCCGACAACCGGCGCCAACGCCTCTATGTCACGCATGAGCCGCTCGAACTGCTCCGGGTACAGAGACTGCATTCCATCGGATAACGCCGCGTCGGGTTTGGGATGCACCTCTACGGTAAGGCCGTCCGCGCCCGCCGCAATAGCCGCAAGAGCGGCCGGCGCCACTTTGTTGCGTATGCCCACCGCGTGGCTTGGGTCGACGATGACCGGCAAGTGGCAGAGGTCTTTAACCACCGGAATGGCGGAAATATCAAGCGTATTGCGGGTGTACGTTTCAAATGTCCGTATGCCGCGCTCGCACAACACCACGTCTTTCGTGCCGGACGCGAGGAGATATTCAGCGGCCATGAGCCATTCTTCCATAGTGGCCGAAGATCCCCGTTTCAAGAGTACAGGCTTGCCGAGAGAACCGACTTTTTTCAAAAGCTCGAAATTCTGCATGTTGCGGGCGCCGATTTGAAACATATCGGTTAGATCTTTCATCTGATCCGCCAGTTCCGTTGACACGATCTCGGTGACAATGGGCATGTTGAGAGCCTCGCCCGCTTCCTTCATAAACTCCAAGCCCTTCATGCCAAGACCCTGAAACGCATAGGGACTTGTCCGGGGTTTATACGCCCCGCCCCGAAGAATCACCGCGCCGGATTCCCGCACCCGTTCCGCGGTTTCCCGTATTTGCTCCCTGCTTTCAACCGCGCAGGGACCCGCGATCACCGTAATACGCGAACCGCCTATCTTTACGGCGCCCACGGTGACGATGGTGTCCTCGCTCTGAGTCTCACGGGACGCAAGCTCGTAAGGTTTTGATGTGGCCGCCACCCGCTCAACGCCGGGTAGCAACCCCAGTTCCCGAATGTCCACAACGCCTTTGCCAATGGCGCCGATGATGGCGTCATCCCCGAAATTTTGCTCCCGGACGCTGAATCCCCTGTCTTTAAGATATATGCGCGCCATCTCTTTATCATGAGGCGAGATATCTTTCGATAAAATAACAATCATCTTTATTCCTTTTCTATATAATTGCGTAAATTGGCGAAAAAATCAAGCCGCATACGCTGTTGCGCGTACATCGCGCCATGCGGCCGGCGTCCATACGATTCGTATCGCTTGAAGACGCCCTTGCCGGATTCGATTCGTATTTCCTTATTGACAACTTTTATCTATGACGGTATCATATCTACTATGATGGAAATTTCAAAGCAAGCGAAGAAAGCGCGGTTATTTTTCTTCTTGAAATGGCTCACCACCGTTTGGTTTGGTAGCCTTGTGTATGCCGTACTTGCGTTTACCGTAGGAGGAAAAGGGCTGATCGCCTATGACGCCCTTACCCAAGAACGGGACAGATTGCAAGCAAATTTCAACAGCATACGTGAAACCAACAAGCGGCTGAACGTCAGGAATATTTTATTCGGCAGCTATGAAAACGATCCAAAGAATCCGGCGCCTGCGGATCCTGATACTATTTTGATAGAGGCGCGAAACATGGGCTACGGTATGCCCGGCGAAAACGCGATTCATTTCAATGGCATTGAACGCAAGGAGAAAACCTACATCGATCCCGGAACGCCGGAATATGCTTTCAAGGTGAAGGGCTTTCCCGATCATATTCTTAAAATCATTTCCTTCCTGTCCGCCATCTCTTTGTTGCTCTGTCTTATTTTGCCTGACATTCTGGATTTTTTCCGCTATCTTTACGAAGAGAACTCCAGCCTTCATCAACACCGCGCAAAATTTTTTTGAAGAAGCCGGCGTCCCGCTAGTTGTTCGCGCGAAATTCCGGGGAATTCCGCGGGAGAGCCCGTGCGATGTTTTCTAGTTGTTCGCACGGAATTCCCTTGCGATATCCCGCTTGACATCACGATCCCGTATATCCGCTCGCTTGTCAAAGTCTTTCTTGCCTTTGCATAATCCCAATTCGACTTTAACTCTGCCTTTTTTGAAATAAAACGAAAGCGGAATAAGGGTGAAGCCTTTTTCTTCAACCTTGCGGCGTATACGCTTTATCTCCGCTTTATGGAGAAGCAGCCTTTTTTTCCGCGCCGGATCGTGGTTAAAAATCGAGGAAAAGGGATTCTCGGCGATGACAAGCGAGCGAATCCATATTTCTTGATCAACAACCTCAGCCCATGCGTCAGGAAAGGATATCTTGCCTTCCCGAAACGATTTTACCTCGGTGCCGAGCAGTTCTATGCCGCACTCGTAGCGTTCATCAACCGTATAATTGTAAAAAGCCTTGCGATTTACCGCAATGGTTTTTTCACCTTCACTCATAGTTCATCCCTTTCTGAGCGATGACCGGTCTGAAAGACACAAACGGAGCGCAGAAATCGGGCGGCAGAGAACCTCGGCTTTCCAGCTTCATGTATTTGCCGCCGCGCACAGACCGCTCCGGCGAGCCGACAGCCGCTATACTTTCGCTTTTCACCAAAATCGCGTTAAACGGCGCGAAATGATCCTCACACCATACAGCCGTACCGTCCGCCGGCTGCATTGCGTGAAGCAAACCGTTGACTGCGGCGTATTCCCACTCCCGCTCGTAGGGCAAACGCACTTCACGATCCGTGTCTTCCAAAAAGGTGGAAAGCCACGCGCAGTACGCCTTTGCCGCATACCACGACACGCCGGTTACGGATGCCGTCTCACCGTTTTCTTCAAGGTAGTCTTCGGTCGCAAAACCCTGCGATACCAGATCGGCGGCATTTTCCTTTTTCCACTCAGGATTCGCGGCAAGGAAGGCTTCCCATGACGTCGGCGAAACCTCCGTCGCCGCAATGCTGAACGCTTCTATGGTAAAAACACGGGAGACCTGGGACAACGTTCCTTTTGGAATGGCGTAAAAAAGCGCTCCATTAACTGCGCTGGTTTCCACTGCGGCGGTTTCCGCCACTCCGCCATTGTCTGCGGATGGATTTTGCGTGGCGTTCCACACGGCGTTCCCGCTTGCCGTCCACTTTTTATACCAAGCGGAATCAATGACAACGGACGCCAGGTCCGGCGGTACAAGAGATGCGAGCGCCGCCGCGGAATCGGGGTTTTTGGAAAGAAAGGAAAGCATATCGTGAGCGGAAGAAACCAGCGTAAGCGGGGAAGGGGAGAGTCCCGCGTTGTCAATCAGATATTTTGAGCGAATGAGATCGCGCGCGCCGGCGGCGGTGGACGCAAAACGGGAAGCCGCCTCCAGCGTTTCGTTCATTGCGGATAACGCGGCGGCGTTCCCCTGTGCGGCGAACGCCGCGCGGTAGGCGGC
>JAIRLZ010000226.1 GCA_031259035.1 Treponema sp.
GCGTTGCCGCCCGGCAGACCGGATCAAACGAGATCGAGGTGAGCGTTTCAGGGGCGGTGAAGTATGACGAGTACAACCTCACGCTTGCCATGAAAAGCGCCGGCGGGTTTTGAAATTTCCCCGCCTATCCGATACGGTTAAAATGCGTGTCCTTTGAGACGACTTTTTTAGATTTTAAGGTAAACGGTGAAACTTCCCCGTCTTTTAACGCGGACGGCGGCGGTTTTACGGTGAATCTTCCTTATAAAACGGAAAGAGCGGCTTTGGAGGGAATCACGATGGACCCGGATACGGTTGTTGAGATATTTTCCGGGAGGGAAGATACGGGTACGGCGCTGGCAAGAGGCGTGCATACAGCGGAAACCACGCCGGAGCTTGCCGTCGGAAATAATTATTTTTACATCAAGGTGACCGCCCCGAGTTCAAGCGTACAAGGCTATGCCGTCACCGTATACCGGGGGAAAAATCCGACAAGGCGATAACGAACTTTGACATCACTGTCCCGGCGGAGGCGGTGGGAATCATTGACGAGGAGACCCATAGCAACTCCGTCACTATCCCCTACCGAACTGACATAACGGGGATGAGCGCGCGGGTCGTCCACACCGGATCCTCGATCAGCCCGGATCCGGCGACGGCGAGGAGCTACGCCGGCCCCGTAACCTACACGGTGACGGCGGAAGAGGGCGCGAGTCAGAACTACACGGTGACGGCAAGCGCGGCGAAAATAGCGTCCATAGGGGACATTGAGGCGTCTGGTATTGGCGGGCGCGTCCGGTTTTTTCCGCCGGTTATAGCGGGGCCGCGGAGGAAGGGGAGCCGACGTCTTTCAGCATTGTCCAAAGCGGAGCGTTGGGAACTCTTGAGATGCGGAACCCTCATAACCGGAGTACGGTGAATGTGACGGCCGCGCAGAGAGACATTTATTTTTCATGGCGGCCCGAGATGGAAGCCTTAGCCTACCGGACTCTGATTTCGACGGATCAGAATCTGGCTAATCCGCTTGTCGATGAAATAGTGAGAGACAACCTTTATGTATACCATGTGGGGCAAAACCACATCAGTCCGGGTCAGTATTATTGGGCTGTTTCCCAGATAGATATAGAAGGAAACAATTCGCCCCTTTCTCTGGCGTGTTCTTTCATTGCTATGGAAGGCGAATTGATCCAACGGCTGGTTTTTCCTCCTGAACGTATAAGACTCGATATGGTGAACATAGAACAGCCGGAATCCAGAGTCCGGCTGGTTTTCAACTACGCTCAGTTGGATACGGGGGAGTATACTATCCATACGATAAATCCCGGCGGACTGACAGCCGAAATGGAAACGTTCAGGATCGCGTTCAGGAAACCGCTAGACATCAATGTTTCGGCGGGATATAGACCCGTGGTTCCCCTCTATGGGCATATTAACGAATTATTTGGAACAGGTTTTTCCCCATTGGCGCGTATGTCCGCTTGAGCGTTATTCCTTTCCAAAGATGGCTTCAGAACCGGGTAATGGCGCTTAACTTTCGTATCGGCGTTGGCATCTATTCGATTTTGGATTATCGTTTTATTCTTACCGCCGGGAGGACGGAACCGATGGCGATCCTCATGCCGACAATTGCCGCCGGATTCTCCTTTCAATGGCGCAAGGGCGCGCTTTCACGCGGCGGCGGACATCACTGGACGCACAACGTCCTGGAGGCTTGAAAATGTGGCGCGGAAGACAAAACCGTTCTTGCCAAAAGCGGCGCGATACTGTATAGTAGAACAATGCTTGGTTTCTTGATAAAAAAGACATTCTTTGATTTATGGGACAATTTGTTCAAGATTGTTCTCATCAACATCGGCTTTTTAGTTGTCGTCGCGGCGCCGGTCTTTATTCCGCCGCTCATACCCTCGACGCTTCTTTCCATAACGGTTTTGACAGCCGGCGTGTTGTGTTGCTGCGTATACCTCGCCGCGGCAAGCTCCTGCCTCAAGCGGGTGTCGGATTACAGCTTTTTCGGCTTCCGCGATTTCTTCGCGGCTTTCAAAGAGACATGGCTTTCCGGTCTTGTTCTGGGCGCGTTTGTCATTCTTGTGGGAATCATCGTTACGATTGTGCTGCCGTTTTATTTCAGAATGGGATCCCTTGTGGGCTGGTCCCTCGGCGTCTTGCTGTTTTGGTTTTTGGCCGCGTCTGTACTTTCCTTTCAGTTTTTCCTTGCGGTGCGCTCCCGTATGGATAATCCGCTCAAGGTGAGCCTGAAAAAGTGTTTTCTCATTTTCTTTGACAATCTGGGTTTTTGCGTCTTTTCTTTTATTCATAACATCATTCTCCTTGCGCTGTCGGCGTTCCTTGCGTTTATGCTTCCGGGACCAGCCGGGATACTTCTCTTTCTGGACGAAGGGCTCCGTCTGCGGCTCCTCAAATACGACTGGCTTGAATCTCATCCAGAAGCCGTGGCGAGCGGCAAGCGTCCCAAAATCCCGTGGGACGAGCTTTTGATCGACGAACGCGAAAAAACCGGGACGCGGAGCCTCAAGAGCTTCATATTTCCGTGGAAGGATTGAGGAAAAACCGGCGCGGTTTTTTAGGATTCCAGCAGAAAATTGATTGTACTCTGGTTTTTCTGGCAGAATGAAAAGATTCGGGTTTTTGTCAGCAACGCGAAGCATTGCGGCAACGCGCCGCGCTTGTCGCCCTTGCCGGCTGTAAAGCCAAAAACGAGGATGTCATCACCATAGGAGGCATTTTTCCGTTTTCAGGTCCGGTGGCGGTGTACGGCGTTGAATGCAAGAATGCATTGAGCTTGCCATCGAAGAAATCAACGCGCAGGGCGGTATAAACGGCAAAAAATTCGCGCTTATTTCTGGAGACGATGAAGGCAACCCTGAAAAAACCGTCAACGCCTACAAGAAGCTCACCACAAGCGACAAGGTGAACATTATCATCGGCTCGCTCACGTCCGGTTGCACCCAAGCCATAACATCGCTCGCCCAGGCGCAGAAGGTGTTGCTGGTGGCGCCCGCCGCGACTATGGAGTCCATCACCGACGCGGGCGATTATATCTTCCGTATCGCTGATCGCCAAACAACTCCACGCCCAGGGCATCAACACCCCGATTGTCGGCGCGGACGGCTGGGGCGGTCTCACCGAGAACGCTGGAGTGGTCAATTTCGTCCGAGATTTCCAGAAAAAGTACAATTCCGTGCCGGTGTCCTTCGCGGCGCTTGGCTACGATTCTCTCTACATGATACGGGACGCCATTGTCAAGGCTGACTCAGTTGACTCAACCCGTGCGCGCGACGCGCTTGTCCAAACTAACGGCAGTTACGTTACCGGCGACCTCACGTTTGACAGCAGGCGCAACCCCATCAAGTCCGCCGTAATGGTTGAACTCGTAAGGGGCGAAGACGGCAAGCTGACGACGGTGTACAAAACTATAGTGAATCCCTAGCGCCTCGTAACAGCAAAAACTTTACAGGCAATGAAGGAAGTGGCAGTATGCTCGTGGGAGGATATTACCAATGATAGGAACCAAACGGAACATACCGCTCGCCCCGGAAGAGCGA
>JAIRLZ010000255.1 GCA_031259035.1 Treponema sp.
AACGCCCTGTAAGAGATGCGGGACGGCGCGATTTCGGTGAAAAGAACGGCGGGTTTCCAGGGGGATCCTCAATTCCGCGGGTAGGAGATATGCGCTGTAGTGCGAATTCCACCTTTGAGCGGTATTCGAGCGTTGAATTGCTCCGTTCAGCGTCCCCGGAAGCAAGGCGTTGGCGGGAAGCGGGCAAGCCCGATGGCAAGCAGGGCGCGGACACGTCCTGCGAGGTGGCGGCGGCCGGCGCTTATGATTCTTGCTCTCCTTTATGCTGACGCTGCTCATTGCCGCCTATTGCATTTCGGCGCTATTCGCTTTTTCGTCCCATGAAACGGCGCAAATCATCCTGAATGAAGCTCGATGCTACCCCCCCCCCCCCCCCACCGCTTCTTTCCGGCGGTTCTGGACGCGCTCTTGCATTCGAACCGGAAGCCCACGACGTTGCGCCCTTTTTTTATGCTCTCGGACTTGATTTCAACGCCGATCCCGGCCTCGTTGATTTCCCTCACCGGGACTTCTATCACTTTCCGGCGGAAAACAGCCACGAAATTTACTACATTCTCTCCGGTACAAAGAAAGCGGCCGCCAAAAGCGCGTCGCGGTGATAATAGCCGATAATTTTTGCGGGGAACGGTAAAGGCGGACGCTGGTTTCACCACGCTTGCTTGCCGCCACGCCTGTTTGAACATATTTTGGCTATTGACAAAAATGCGGACAACAAGGTGATCAAAATGCTGTCTGAACGGCTTAAACACACGAATGATCAACTGACACGATGAGTGTTTTTTAACGAGCGTCAGGAGATGCGCACACTAAACGCCAAGCGTTCCTAGACCAGCGCATGAAACGTGCGCCCTAAACGCCAAGCATTCTTAAAAATTTAAAAAACGTTCCGGCAAGGCGGTTTTGAAGGTTCTCATTTTAGTTTCGCCGGGTAAAATGATGGAAAGGCTTTTTGCGTGAAGCATAAGGCTCATATGCGGATCCGGCGCGCCGTAAATGGGATCGCCGAGGATCGGGTGTCCAATATGCCGCAGATGCACCCGCAGTTGGTGGGTGCGCCCGGTCTTCGGTCTGAGCAAGAGGAGGGCGCATGGTTTTCCGTAGCCGCAGCTTCCCGTATTCGGCGGTTTTTCCCATGAACGGATAATTTTGTAGCAAGTGAGCGCGGTTTTCCCCTTGCCGCTGGACACTGAGAACCGTTTGCGGTTATGACTGTCTCTCGCTATGTTTCCCTCAATGACGCCGGAAGCGGCTTGTGGTATGCCTTGAACCACAGCGGCGTATAGTTTCCGGGTTTTTCTGGTTTTGAATTGATCTGCCAGAAAAGCGAGCGCGTCGTCATCGTAGGCGGCTATAAGCACGCCGGACGTGTCCTTGTCTAGGCGGTGAACGATGCCGGGGCGGAAGGCGGCACCGGCTTGCAGACCGCCGCATGAAAGCCGGCGGTAGAGCAGGGCGTTGGCCACGGTGCCGCGGGCGTTGCCGGCGCCCGGATGCACCACAAGTCCCTGCTGTTTGTTGATGACAATAACCCTGCTGTCCTCGTAAAGCGTTTCCAGCGGTATGTTTTCAGGCGTCAAACCGGATGGCGCCGCCTCGTCCCATGAGAGTTCCAGACAATCGCCGTTTTGTACAATACGGGAGATTTTCACCGGCTTTCCATTGACGCGAGCGGCAAGGTTACGGGACTTCACCTGGGAGCGGGTAAGCAGCTTGAGCTTTTCAGCCACAAACCGGTCAAGCCTCATTTCTGGCGGGACACCTTCCGCAATGCAGGAAAAAGACGGCATCACCCGCCCTCATCCGCTTCGTTTTGGGGCGCGGGGCTTGCGTCCAGAGGACGCCTTATGATAACCGGCTGATTATCCGGCGTACGCGCCTTCTTTTGTCTCTCGCTATGACGCTTTATCTGAATGACAACAAAATCCGCCAACGCGACAAACAGGGAAATGCCGGCGGCTATGCCGATGATCCGCATTTTCTCTTCGGTCGTGGGATCGTACGCGCCCGCGCCCTTGAGCGGCCAAGGCGCGTATTTCATATCCCCGAACTGCGCCCAGCGGATGCTGTCCGTCACAAAGGACGCGGTGAAAAAAGCGAAAGGAAAAGAGCCGAACGTTATGACGTCAAATCGCCTCGCATCTTTCGCCCACTGGGGAAAATCTTTGGAATCAACACGTATCGCGTCTTGAACAGTACTGGTAGTCTGCGCTGAAAGAGAAATGCCCGCCACAAGCCACAGAATAAGTGAAATAACGCATCTTTTACAAAAAGAAAGGCGCGGAAGTCCGGGTTGGATAGGGAACCAATTTTTTTTCACTTTTCTCATAAACGCTCTTGAGTGTCGTATTCTAATAGATTGATGACAAATGGTCAATAGAGGTATGAAGACGCGCAGCCACGAACCGCAATGCGCCCCATTCGCGCGGTTCGTGTTCAAAAAACAGCCACGCTCCTTGAACAAGCCCGCCGATGAGCGTATAATGGACGCCATGAAAATGGACGCCATGAAACGAAAAACAGCGGATTTTGTAGGCGTTTTGGGCGTACGCATCGCCTTTTTCGCCGCTTTCATGGCGGTCTGTTCCTGCGCCAGTTCCGGCGGGAACGCAGGCGGCGCGGCGTCCCTTGACGGGGCGATTCGGGCGTCGGTGGAACGGCTGGGGGCGACCTTGCGGGAAAGAAGGTGGCCGCCGCCGCCTTCGGCTCCCCGTCGCGGGCCCTCTCGGAATACGTCGTTGAGGAGCTTTCCATAGCGCTGGTCAACGGCAGGGCGGTGACGATTGTCGATCGGCGGGAGCTTGATCTGGTGCGGGAGGAATGGCAGTTCAGACTTTCCGGGGAGGTGAGCGACGAGTCCGCGTAAAGAATAGGGCGGATGCTGGAGGCGCAGGTAGTGGTGTCCGGCAGTCTTGCGGACGCGGGCGGCGGCGCGTACCGGCTGCGGGTGAAGGCGATCAACACAGAAAGCGCCGCGATTGAGTCCGGCCGGCTTTTGATGTGAATAGGCGGGACCAGCGGCTTGTCTCCCTGTTGGACGGGGCGAAGGCAGAGGCGGCGCAAGCGTTCCAGCCCACGCCGCAAACCGCGCCGCAGTCTCTTTATGGGGCGCAAAAAACGTCATATACCGCCGGAACGTTATGCGCAAATTTGCCCAGACTTTTCTGATATGTATAAATGAACAAGGTTGAAATTATGAATAATATATTATGCACAGGATTTAAAGGAAGTCAACAAGCCACCACCAAAGGTGGTGGCTTGTGGGGAGGCCCCTAAAAGGGGCCGTCTCGCAGTTCGTGATCTTCGTCCAGCCGCTCGGCGTCTTCCTGATACTTTACGTACCTCCG
>JAIRLZ010000258.1 GCA_031259035.1 Treponema sp.
CCCCCCCCACTAACCAGACAACGGAGCCGTCACGATTTCCTTGTCCGATATACAGAACAACATCCACGCCAGAGGAACGCCGGATATTCTGAGCCATAAATCCAAAAATGAAGATGCCATGACGCCCGTCCATGAATAACGCAAGAGGATGCTGAATTTGCATATCGTCACTATGGGGCATGATCTCTCCAAATAAAAGCGTACTATTTTCAGTATAAGGCGGAAAAAAAAGAACGCCAATCAGTTATTGTGGATTTTTTATCAGAAATTGCACTATTTTTAGGGAAGGCGCCGGTTTGAGGAACGCAACTCTTTTCCCGCGCGGTAAGCCGAAGGAGTGGTTCCGGTATAGGTCTTGAATATCCGGTTAAACGTGGCGAGGCTGTTGAAACCGCACATGTAGGCGATGTCTATAACCGGCAAATCCGTTTCCGCCAGACGCCGCTCCGCTTGGTGAAGCCGTATACGGGAAAGATGTTCAAAAAAGCTTCGTCCGGTTTGCTCTTTTAGATAGCGGGAGAAATAAAATTTATTCAGGCAGTTTTTTTCCGCGGCCATTTCCAGAGAGAGGTCAGGATCGTCAAAGTTATTCTCAAGAAAGGTGAATATCCGTTCCAGCCGTTCATGATTGTTGTTCCGCTTCATAGACCCGGCATCCTTTTCCGCAGGCAGTTCCCGTAAAAAAATCAGGGACAGTTCGTAGAGTTTCGAGATGATCGCAAGCCGGCGTCCCGCTTGCCGCCGCTGGTACTCCTCAAAAATCCCTTCCAACAGCGTTTCAAGGCGTCCGTGTATGGCGTCCCGGCTGCTTACGATAGATTTTCGTCTGAACAGCGGCGATGTTTCCGGTTCATACATATCCGCCAGATTTTCCGAGAAGATTTCAAGTCCGAATTGAAAAATCCGCGCGCAGGCCGCGGAGCTTGGATTGGAATAACTGTGGATCAGCCCCGAGTCAACCACGAAAATATCCCCTTGGTCTCCCTCTTCTAATTTTCCATTGACAACCGCGTCAAAACTTCCCTTGAGGATGTACACGATTTCAACCTGGGGATGCCAATGGAAGGGAAACCAGAAGCCTGGTTTTTCGCTGTCCCACACGATAAAGGGGAATGAACGGTCGAGGCGTTTTTCTTTTTCATAAAAGGGAAGGCATTCCATAACGCTTAGAGGTATTTCACCAGCTTCTCCGTTTCGATCACAAAAGAGCCGTCATTGGGGAAACCCGGCGCGGGTTCTCCGCCGTCCTCGTCCCAGCCCGCCGCCATCATTGCCACGGCAAGGAGGAGTCCGGCGTTTCCCGGCAGGTATAGGGGCAAGTCGTTGTTTCCGGTTTGCTTGTTGTGTCCATTGGGAAGATAGGTGTTTTTGGGTTTCTCCATGAGGAGGAGCCGCAGCGCATCCTCCCTCCGTCCCAGACGGGCGGCGCACATGGAAAGCATGGGGAAGTCCCACCCGTAGAAGGTGTCCATGTCCCAGACCGCAAGCGTCTTGTCTAACGTTGCGGACATGACCGCAGGATCAACCGCTTTGCTGTTCAGGACGCCGTACATGGCGAGCATTGAAGGATGATCCGTGTAGAAAGGCATTTTTGTAAACGTATCAGGGCAATGTTCATGCGCAAGGTACACGCCGTCCTTTTGCGCGGGAAGGGCGAGCCGGTCCGCGACGTGTCCAAAACGAGGCGGTTCTCCCAGCCGCTGAAGCCAGGCGTCGGCGTGACGCAAGCCCCAGCGGAAATATTCGAGCTCATACGCCGCGTTCAGGACGATTGCGGGATCGTGCCGTTCCTGGGCGGGAATGTAAGGAGGGCCCAACACGTACCGGACGCCGTCCCAGCGCGGGAAACTCGCCATAAACTCCGCTGTTTCTACGATAACATCCCGGTATTCCGCAAGGAAATCCTTTCCTTCCCCGGCGCGGCGGCAGAGCTCCGCGAGCATGATCGGGTGCGGCTGCTGCCAGATCAACAGAACCGCTATTGAAGACGGCGTGTTGTACGCGGTGGGATCGCACATTTTAGGCCACCTCGCGCCCCGGTAGCCTTGTGAAGCGGCTATTCTCCGCGCCGCAGGCAGTATGGTCTTGTAATAGGCGAGGCTTTTTTTCAATTCTTCTTTCCTGCCCCAAAGCGCAAAATGCGCTGTATGCCAATAGTACATTTCGAAATGAAACTTGCCATACCAACTGTTGCACGCAAGCCCTGTTTCCGCCGGAGGCAGACTCCCCCGGCTTTGAATCGCCGTGAGATACTGGGACAGCGCGACGCGCCGCTCAAGCTCATGGGCGCGGCTGTCGGAGGATTGGGAGAGATCGAGCGCGCCGCCCCGCATCCAGTACCGCTCCCAGAACGCCACGCACGCGGTTTTCGCCTCGTCAAAACAAGGAGCGCCGGATTGTCGCGGCAGCGGGCGTAATTGCGGGCGCAATTGCGCTTGGCTTTCGTCAAGCGACGCCATTGCGGGGATGTGACACGGCTCAAAGTGGAAGGCGATATCCAGCGTTTCAGCGCGCGGCGTGTTACGCGGCGTAAAAATCGCGGTATGGATGTCTTCACGGAACTGCGCGTCAACGCCGGCGCTGCTGGCGATCACCCGATACCGCGTACCGTCCATCTCGCGATCAAACATAAAAACGCCGTCCGCTTTTCTGGTGAAACCGGTCTTATGCAAGAGGGGAGCGGTGAAATCAGCGGCGCTTTTTTTATGGCTGCCGTAAGGAAACCGCAACACAACGCGCAGTTTTCCCGCTTTGATTAACCGCGAGGCGGAACGCACATACACAGCGTCTTGTTCGGGATGCACAAACGTTTCTGTTTTAACCGGTACGCCGTCAATGGTGAATTCGGAATATAGGACGCCTTCCCAGATGTCCAAGCGCTGTTTAAGCGGTTTTGTATTGTCAAAAGAAAGGATCGCGCCCTCAAGTTCAAAAGCGATTTTCCCCACATGAAACTTGTGGGCGTTCTGGCGCAATCCCCGAAACAGCGTTTCTTGCCCCGTTTCGTCCACCGCATAGCCGACATTCCTGCCCCACGTGTCAAACGGCTCGAAGCGCAGCGGAGAGTCGTCTGCGGGAGCGCCGGCGTATGAGTGCCAGCCCCACTCGGACATGGCGCAGAGGGGAAAAGCCTCCGCTCCGGCGGCGTATTCAGCGGAAAACGTCTGCAAGCCGGTGAAATCAGCGGTAAAGCAAAACGCGCCGTTTCCCACAGAAAGCGGGGCTTCTTTTTCGAGTTTTGTATACACGGGACTATGGCGGGTTAAAAGGGAGCGTCTGTTTATCAATTAAGCGTGTCCCCATATAGCATCGGCGCGGGTTTTGGCGCACATTTCATCAAACAGGGAGCGGGCGTCAGACAGCGACAAGTTTTGTATCGCCGAATCGTGGGAGAAAACCCGGAACGCTTTTTCCCGGTCATGTTCAAACACCGCTTCGACAATCCCCTCCTGCGCCAGGACGTGGGGCGTCGCCAGCGCCCGCACGTCAACCGGCAGGCCTTCGCTCACCAGCGGCTGAACGTCGTCACGAGAAAAAGCGGCGTTGGTTTCCACCACCGCATCACGGGGCAGATCGGGCATTTGTCCGCGGTTGGGCATGTTCACGTTGGTGACAAGGTTTCCCAAACCAACGAGCGCCTTTACAATGGCTAAGCCTTCTTCTCCAGACTTGACGGGCGTCATGGCGGCGCCGCCTTCAACATAGGCGTCAGCCAGTTTTTTCAACTTTTCTTGGTTGCGTATCCGCCATGATACGGGCGTAAGGGCGAAACCCCAGCTTTCCACGCGCGCGGGATTCGCAAGATACCACGAATGAGGGCAGAATTCCGCAAGATGGCGGTCGCCCGCCGCGGCGATCAAACCGTAACGGCGGAAAAGATCCATTTTGACCCGCTCGGCGGAAGAAAAGTATTTCAGCCTGACATCTTCATCAGGGTCTTCCCCGCCGGTTCCTCCCGCCGCAAAGGTGGTCGCGGCGCCCGCGTCCCTGAAACCGGAATCGGCGTACGTATCCACAAATTGTTTGTAATACGGGAAAATATCAACGCCCTTCCATGAAGCCTTGTCGATCCATGTAAAATGGTTGATCCCCAGCACGCGGGTTATAATGTCTTCCCGTTTTATGCCGCCAGGCGCAAGCCCCGCTTTCTCAAGCGCCGCCGCCAGCAGCTTTTGAGTGTTGAACACCTCGTGGCAACAGCCAAAAGCCTTGACATGCGGAAACTCCCGATACAGCGTTCTGACGCAGATGGTCATGGGATTCGTGTAGTTGACAACCCACGCATCCGGAGCGTATCGCTTGATGGCGCGGGCGATTTCCCGGAATTGAGGGATAGTGCGGATAGCGCGGATGATGCCTCCGGCCCCAGCGGTGTCTCCCACAGACTGGTAGATGCCGTACCGCTCAGGCGCATGTACATCCACAGCCATATCATTAAAATCGCCGGGAAGGATGGACACAAACACAAAATCGCTTCCTTCAAGGGCTTTTTGCAGGGATGCGTTGGCGTGGAAGCGCCACCTTCCCTTGTTGTGTTTTTCCATGAGGGCTGCGCCGATTGACTCATTGGTCATGGCGGCTTCCGGGTCTATGTCGTACAGTTCGATAACGCCGGAAAGCTCTTTTTCAAAAGCCAAGTCCTGCATAAGCGTCCACGCCCAGTTGCGGGAACCGCCGCCAATATAACAGATTTTCAGGGGATTATTGATTGTCAGAACGCTATGATAGCACGATTGTCTGTTGTTTTCAATTAAACTCTACAAGTGTTCTGATCTGGGCCGCGGTCTGAGAGCCTGTGCAATGTTTTTTCCAAATTTCCAACCGGATGTATAATGAAATAAAACAACAGTCAACAAGCCACCACCAAAGGTGGTGGCTTGTGGGGAGGCCCCTAAAAGGGGCCGTCTCGCAGTTCGTGATCTTCGTCCAGCCGCTCGGCGTCTTCCTGATACTTTACGTACCTCCG
>JAIRLZ010000023.1 GCA_031259035.1 Treponema sp.
CCTCACCATCGGCGCAATCCCAATGGTTGTTTTCTACCTTGCGTTCCGCAAGCAGATCACCAAGGGCGTCGCCGCAGGCGCCGTGAAGGGTTAATGGCCGCAATTGCCATACGGGGAGCGGAATTTTCCGATCTCCCTTATTTTTACGAAATTTGTTTGAAGACCGGAGGCGCGGGAAATGACGCCTCCAGTTTATTTTATGATCCCTACATTATTGGGCAGTACTACGCCGCTCCCTATCTGTTTTTTGAACGCGATCTATGCTTTGTCGCGGAAATGGACGGCGTTCCGCAAGGGTATGTCGCCGGCGCATCGGATACGTCCGCGTTCAACAGGTGGCTTGAGTCTGAATGGCTTCCTCCGCTGCGGAGGCGGTACCAGAACTACGCGCATGAAAAAATAAAAACAGACGTCGAAAAAAACAGCGTCGCTCTTTTTTACAAGAAGCTTGATCCGGCTGGAGAAGCCGAGCGCTCCTTTTACAAAACCTATCCCGCGCATCTGCACATCGACCTTTTGCCTTCTTTGCAGGGAAAAGGACAAGGCAAGGCGCTCATAAAAACCCTGTTTGCGGCGCTTGTACAGAAGAACGTACACGGCGTCCACCTTGGAGTAAGCCGAACAAATGCCGGCGCGATAGCCTTTTACAGAAAAATGGGTTTCGCCTCTCTGAAAGAGGAGAAGTGGGGGCTGGTGATGGGCGCGTATATATAACGCGAGAGCGCAAAGCGCGGCATTTCGGCCGCGGCGAACTTTCGGTTCGATTGCAAGAACCCGCGCTGAAATAGCAGTCGCGCTTGCCGCGGCTCAAATAAGATGACGCCCGCAAAGATTTGGCATTAAACCAGACGTCATTTGACTTGCTTGACAACCCGGTTGGTTGTTAAACAAGTCGCGCAGTTTTTCAGTAAAGTCGGCTAAAACTGGCTTTAGCCTTGCAAAACTGCGTTTTTTTACACGAAAGATACCGCGCCGCAAATTTTGCGCACACTGCGTTTGTGCGCTTGCCGCCGCTCAAATGCGGAGGCTCATTGCCATCCTTTCGGGGATAATAGCTTGAATAAAAAAAGACTCAAGTATAAACTTGTTGTATCAATCCCAACGCCAGAAACCAGCGAGGGATTGCTCAAAAAATGAACATGTGCAAAGAGGGTGTTTATGGCTACAAAAACATTGGAAAAGATAGCGTTAAGCGTACGCGCGTTAAGCATGGACGCTATTCAAAAGGCGAATTCGGGGCATCCAGGGCTTCCGCTTGGAGCCGCCGAACTGGGCGCCGTTCTCTATGGCGACATACTCAAACATGATCCCTCATGCCCCTCGTGGCGCGACCGCGACCGTTTCGTCCTGTCCGCGGGGCATGGTTCTATGTTTTTGTATAGCATTCTGCATCTTGCGGGCTATAAGGACATCAGCCTTGACGATATTAAAACATTCAGACAGATAGGCTCCCGCGCCGCCGGCCATCCCGAATATGGGCTTGCCGGCGGGATAGAAACCACAACCGGGCCGCTGGGTCAAGGTTTCGCCGCCGCCGTCGGCATGGCGGTCGCCGAGACCATGCTGGCGGCGCGGTTTAACACCGAAAAACACGCGGTTGTGGATCATTACACCTATGCGCTGGCGGGCGACGGCTGCCTTATGGAAGGCGTTTCCTCGGAGGCAAGCTCCTTCGCCGGTCATTTCCAACTTGGAAAACTCATCGTGTTCTACGATTCCAACAAGATCACCATTGACGGAAGCACGGATTTGGCGTTTACCGAAGATGCCGCCAAACGCTACGAAGCCTACGGCTGGCAGGTGTTGAGCGGATCCATGTACGACTTCGAGGAGATCGCATCGTTGGTTGAAAAAGCCAAGGCGGAAACAGCGAAGCCGAGTCTCATCATCCTGAAATCCATCATCGGAAAGGGCGCGCCCCACAAACAGAACACCGCTGACGTTCACGGCGCTCCGCTCGGCGCGGAAGAGCTGGCGGCGGCGAAAGCGGCGCTGGGCATAAGCGGAGACTTCTTCGTCGCGCCGGAAGCGGCAGCCTATTTCGAGAGAAAACAAGGCGAGTGGAAAAAAGCGCGCGCCGCATGGGAAGCCGGTTTTGAGGCGTGGGCGAAAGAAAACCCCGAAAAGAAAGCCGAATGGGATGTATTCTTTTCAGGCAAGGCAATTCCGGCGGCGCTTCCCGCTTTCAGCGTTGGAGACAAGATTGCGACCCGCGCCGCCGGCAACAAGGCGCTTGGAGCGGTCGCCGCGGCGAACCCCTTCCTTGTAGGCGGTTCCGCGGACCTCAAGGGGCCGAACGCGGTTGGCTTGCCCGCGACGGTTCCGAATGCGGCTGATTACTCGGCTGGGAACAGGACGGGGCGGTACATCCACTTTGGCATCCGCGAGTTCGCTATGGCGGCGATCTCCAACGGCATTACGCTGCATGGAGGCTTGAGGGCGTACTGCGCCACCTTCATGGTCTTCGCCGATTATTTGCGCCCCGCGCTCCGGCTTTCCGCCTTGATGAACCAGCCTGTGGTCTATGTTTTTACCCACGATTCCATTTATGTGGGTGAAGACGGACCAACTCATCAACCCATAGAACACCTCGCGTCTCTCCGCGTCATTCCCAATGTGCGCGTACTGCGCCCCGCGGATGCGGAAGAAACAACGGCTGCGTGGGAAATGGCTCTGGAAAACGACACGGGGCCAACGGCGCTCGCCCTTTCACGGCAGAATATTACGGTTTTTGAAAAAGCCGATCCGGATTGGCGGAACACCATTCGCACCGGCGCGTACATCGTCAAAAAAGCGGACAATCCCAACGTGGTTGTCATCGCCACTGGTTCGGAAGTGGGTTTGGCGCTCAACGCGGCGAAGAACGTGGAAGAAAGGAGCGAAAAGAAAGTTCAGGTTGTTTCCATGATAAGCCGCGAACTCTTTGAATCGCAGCCGAAAGAGATTCAAGACGCGATAATACCGGGCGGGCGATGCGAATGCGTAAAAATCGTTGTCGCCGAAGCGGGCGTCCGCTCCGGCTGGGAACGCTGG
>JAIRLZ010000038.1 GCA_031259035.1 Treponema sp.
CGGGGCGATTATGCCGCGGAACGCGCGGGAGGCGGCGTTGCGGGCGGGGCTGTATGTGATAGAGCAGTCGGGCGACACGGTGAAGATAGAGGAGCCGAAAGAGATACGCAGGTGGTGATCGACGCTTGGAGGATGCGGCGTGACGGACCGCGGAAGATGACAAATCAGCAAAAAATCAACAGGTGGAAACCCAATGAAAAAGCGGCGAAAAGCGGCGTTCTACAATTTTTTGATTCGCGTGAACTTCCGCCGGTCATCTTGCCCTCATGTCCGCCCGCCGCAAAGAGGGCGCAGTTGCGCTGAAGGGGTCAGACACAGCCTTCCAATTCACGCCGTCCGTCGAATACGCTATAGCGCTCTTTACACCGACAGCGACAAATTTGCCGCCGCCATAGGCTATTCCTTCCACTGAATTTTTTCCAAACGCGGCGTTATCCACCGCCGTCCAATGCGCGCCATCCGTGGAATACGCCATTTTACCCGTCACTTCATATTTATCGTAAATGACATTATCGCATCCGGCGGCTATGAACATTCCATTCCCATAGGCCGCTTTTAGTATAAAGCTTCCCATCTTGGAGGCGGGATCGCTTATAAAAGAAGAGCCGTCCGCGTCTGTCCACTGTATGCCATCGGTGGAGTGTATTATTTTGCCTGTTAAAATTGTCGTTTTTGTCTCTCCTACGGCTACAAATTTATCGCCGCCGTACGCCACGTCATGTATGATATAAGAATATGAAGAATAGTCCGCCGCTGTCCAACTTACGCCGTTTTCCGACCACGCTATTTTTCCATATTCGCCGACCGCCACAAATTTACCGCCGCCATACACTATGCCGTTTATGCAGCTGGAACCAAAAACAGCGTTGTACGCTTCATTCCATGTCGCGCATCCGTCTTCTGAATATGCTATTTTCCCACGCTCGCCGACCGCCACAAATTTACCGGCTCCATACGCTATGTCTTTTATGTAGTTTTCAAAGGTGGAAGCGCCGCCGCGCTCCCAGTCCACGCCGTTTACGGAATAGGCTGTTTTGCCGCCGCCGCCTACGGCCGCAAATCTGTCATCTCCATAAATTATCTCATGTATGGCGTTTGCGCCGAAAGGAGATTCGTCCGCCGCGGTCCACCGTACGCCGTCAGTTGACCACACGATAGCGCCGCTGATACTGCCAATCACCCATACGCCGTCTCCATAGGCTATCGCGTTGAGTGTGTCCATCCCGATGCCCGGCGTTTTGATGTCGAACAGATCGCACGAAAAAAGCGTCAAACCGGCAATAAAAATTGCCGCGGCAGTATTTTTCCACATATGTAAGATAATATCCATGTATAATCCATCTGTCAATAATGGATGCAAATTCAATGACGCGGCGTTAAAATTGGTTGTCAAACAAGCCCACAATCGAGGTTTTTTCTGTCTTCCCTAAACATTCCCCGCATTTCATCCGATAGTATAAAAAGAATAGAGAGGTAGCAGTGGTTAGAGGATGGTACACCGGCGCAAGCGGAATGCGGGCGCAGCAATGGCGGCTTGACGCGATAGCGAACAACCTCGCCAACATCGATCAGGACGCATATAAAAGAGACATGGCGTCATTTAAGGCGTTTCCAGAATTGTTGCTCCGGCGCATGAATGACGACGGCGTGTATAAACAGCCATTTGGTTCGGCTGACGTCGCGCCCATAGTGGGCAAATTGGGAACCGGCGTTGAATTGAACGAGCTTTTTACGGATTTCCAGCAGGGCGCCTTGAAGCAGACCGACAGTGACTACGATCTTGCGTTGGACGGCAAAGGCTTCTTTGTAGTGGCGACTCCGTGGGGCGAGCGGTACACGCGCAACGGCAGTTTCCAGCTTGGAAAAGAAGGGCTTCTCGAAACCAAAGAGGGCTATCCGGTTCTGGGCGAGAACGGATTCATCAGGATAAAAGCCAATAATTTTCAGGTTGACAAGGAAGGCAAAATCTGGATAAACGCGGCGATTCCCGATGATCCTGACGTGATGGTTTCACGGGAAAGCAATACATGGGACCAGACCGAACTGCTCGACATCTTGAGAATTGTTGATTTTGATCTTGACCGGTACCTGCAAAAACAAGGCTCCAGCATGTACAAGGCGACCGATGTTTCGGGCGAGGCTCATACGCTGGACGTCGCGGAACGCCCGCGGGTGATACAGGGTTTCGTTGAAGGCTCCAATGTTGAGCCGGTTGCCGAAATGGCGCACATGATTGAAGTCAACCGGGCGTATGAGGCGAATCAGAAAGTTATTATGACCGGCGACTCCATGCTGGGCGTGTTGATAAATCAGGTGAGCAAGTTAGGATGAAAGGAGTAGAAACAAATGGTGCGAAGTTTGTGGACGGGCGCTTCCGGCATGATAGGGCAACAGGCGAATATTGACACGATTTCCAACAATCTGGCGAACGTAAATACAACAGGATATAAGAAGCAACGGGCGGACTTTGAAGACCTGCTCTACCAGACCATCAGGACGGCCGGTACGCCGGCGACCGAAGACACGGTTGTTCCGGTGGGCGTACAGATGGGACACGGCGTCAAACTGGCGGACACCCAGCGCATGTTCGGGCAGGGATCGCCCCAGCACACCGATATTCCGACCGATGTAGCCATTGTGGGGGACGGGTTCTTCCGTGTGCAGTTGTACGATGGCAGCTACGCCTATACCCGCAACGGCGCGTTTCAGGTTGATTCAACGGGACGCATGGTTACGGCTCAGGGGTACTGGCTCCTGCCTGACATCGTGATGCCGGAAAACTTCCTGCCCGAAAGCATCACCGTATCCCAAGACGGCAGAGTGTCCGTGATTGTGCCGCAGATTGACGAGACCACGCCGGTTGAGGTGGGGCAGATGGAGTTGTACCGCTTCCCGAACCCGGTGGGGCTTACCGCCGCGGGCGAAAACCTTTTCAAAATAACGAGCGCGTCAGGCGATCCCATTCCGGGACGGCCGGGTTTTGAAGGTATGGGCAAGATTTACCACAAGTTTCTCGAAATGTCCAATGTTTCTGTTGTGCGGGAAATGGTCGATCTTATCGTGGCGCAACGGGCATACGAGTTTAATTCCAAGACCATACAGACGAGCGACAGTATGCTTGCGACCGCGACAAGCCTGAAACGGTAGGCGGGTTCTATAGCAAAGGGAGGCGGCGTAAATGGCGATACAGCCTATCAACAGCGGTCAATTCGAGCGGGGCGCGTTTGGAAGCGGCATGGACGGCGTTTCAGCGGCGGATTCAGCGGCTTCCGCCGGCGAAAAAGGCGCGTTTGACAATCTTATCCAAAGTCTTGAGTCCGCCGCGAAAGACGCCGCCGCGCCAAAAGAAAGCGCGGCTGGCGGCGCGGCCCAAAAACCCGTTGTTGACAAGACCAGCGTACTCTACGAGCAATGCGAGGCGCTTGAATCGTTCTTGATCAAGAATTTGCTCAACAGCATGAGAAACACCATTCAGAAATCCGGTTTTATCGATCAGGGCTTCGCGGGCGATATGTACGAAGACATGCTCTACGATGAGTACGCGAAAAACTTCACCAAAGACACGAATTTTGGGTTTGCCGAGATCGCCTACCTTGAACTCACAGGGCAGCGTGGTACGGTGATCAACGAAAAATTCTAACGCCGCTTGCAACGGCGCGGCGGCGCAACCGAATCACAAACACCAGATGAAAAGACTTTTCTTCATTACGCTTATGGCGGCGCTCTTTCACAACGGGCTTTTTGCGGATGGTGAAAAAGACGCTCCCGCAACTGGCGTTGAAGAGTCAAGGCGAATCATACGCATCACCGGCGTGGTAAAAATTTTTGGCAATGAACCGCACACGTTTGTTGGCATCGTTACGGCGGATGGCAAGCGATACGGCGTCTCGCCCCCGAAAAAAGAAGCGGCGCTCAGACGGTTGCAAGGCCGGACGATTGAATGTACCGTTCGGTTTCTCGAAAGACAGGAAGGGGACGCCGCGTTGTTTCTGAAAGATGGGACAGTCACGCCGCTCTCGTGGCGGATTGTGGACAATTGACGGGCGTACGGCCTTTAGCGCCGCGCTTTTTAGCGCCACGCTTTTAGCGCCACCTTCGCGCCATACAAAACAAGCTCCCGTAAGCCGGCTGCTTAAGAGCCGCGCTTATGGGAGCCGGAATAACCGCTACTTGGCAAATGTCTCAAGCGTTACGGTTTCGTTCTCTTCGTCTACAGTAAGAAGGTGCCAACTCTGCCTGTCGCGGAACGCCGACACATTGTATTCCTTGAACGAGCCGAAGTCGTAGAAACTGCCCGGATGCTGATGCCCTTCCAACACTATTTTCACATTGTTCTTTGCAAACGCGGATATGAGCGCGGCGCGTTCATGCGGATCGGACAGCGAGAAGTAGAAGTTGCCGCCGCCGTACATCGGATAATGCGAGAAGACGACTTTTGGCTTTGGATCCGCTTTGAGGTTGCTGACAAGGTTCTTGAGCTGGCTGCCGCCGAGCGTGCCACTTCCCGAATCAAGGGCGTACCACGAAAAGTTTCCGGTATTGAAACGGTAGTAGGATATGTAGGGCTTGCAGTACTTCGTGTACTGCCGCCAGCCGTTGTTGTAAAGGTCGTGGTTGCCTACGATGGAATAGACCGGTATCTTGCCATATGTATCACTTTCAAGTTTATCGGAAAGATCCTTGAATTGGAGATATTCCTCTTCCGTACCGGCTTCCGCGTTGTCGCCGAGAACAAGGCAGAAGGCGGGCGTTTCACCCGCCGCCTTTTTCCCCTCAAGCCACTGAAAAAACTCGTCATAGGGCAGATCGGGATGATCGGGATGCGCGCCGAAGTGTATGTCAGCAAGTATCAGAACGGTGTAGTTATTACCGAAAGGTGGTTTACTGCCCGAAGGGTTCGGTTTGTACATCTCTTCTTCATTAATCACAGGTATGTTGATATCCCTAATGTACGCGCTTCTGGCGTTTACATCGTCGGCGCGGTTGAGGAATTCATCCAAGCCGTATTCGTCTTTGCATACGGCGAGCGTGAAGCATATAAGCCCTAGCGCGACAAGCGCCGCTGTTTTTTCATTTTTCTTCATGGCATTCCTCCTTAAAATGTATACCCTATGGTTATGGTTGTGGCGGAGTATTCGACATGACTGGAAAGGGTGAACATGTCGGAATAGCGTACCGAGGTCGACAGCTCCGCGAAAATGCGCCCTTCGAGCGCCTTGCCTTGCAAGCGCGGCGTTTGGAATTCATAGCGCAATGACAGCGAGAAAGCGGGGTTAAGAAACAGGTGGTACCGGTAAAGCTCATAGGAGGCGACGCCGATCTCCGCGCTGAAATTGTCGAGCAGTTTGCCGCCTAAAAACAGAGCCGCCGCCACGTCGCTCTGCGCGAAGATTTCGTTCCCGGGCGGAAGCGCGGGAACGGTTGTGATCTGCTCAAACCATCCAACGTGTACGTTCAGGTACATGCGCCAAAAGTTAATGGTCGCGTACGCGCCGAGAACTATATCGCTCTGAAAGGAGACGAGATCGCCGTCCATCTCGAACCAGCCCCCGTGGTACAAGGCGCCTGCGCCCACCCGGAATCGCGGCGTGTTAAGCGGAAAATAGACGCCGTTCAGAACAATGTCCTGCGTGTCTCCACTGAATTGAAACGCGCCCGTCGCGGAAACCTGCGGAATTTCAAAGCGGTAGCGGGCGGACAGGGGGAATTGCCCTTCTTCAATGAGCGGGGCGCTGTACATGGCGAGGGAAGCCGAGACCGCCTGCTTGCCGGAAAGAACGCCGTTGGTTGTCCACGTTGTTTGGGCGGAAAGAGATGATGCGGCGAGCGCCGCAAAAAGGACTACGCTTGTTAAAAGTTTCTTCATGATTTCTTATTATAGATGAAAAAGCGCGTTTGTCAAGAGAACGCATTGCGTATGCAACAAGCGCCGCTCACCCCATTGAGTCAATGAGAGCGGCGAGCAAGCCCCGGTAATCATGGTTCATGGGGAGACCGGCGCATGTTTCCCGCCCGAATATGGACTTCGCCTCTTCGATAAGAGCTTCTCCCTGCGCCCGCGCCCGCGCTATGGCGCCGGACGCTTTCAGCAGCGCGATGAGTTCTTCCACCTCCGGCGCGGCGGCACCGTTTTCACGGGCGCTTTGAAAACAGCGCCGGACAAACTGCTTTTTTGAAGCGCCATCGGCGTCGCGCTCCACGTCCTCACAGTCCGCTTGCAGGTAGAGGATGACCGGCAGGCTCTTTTTGCCTTCAACAATGTCGTCGCCGCGTTTTTTCCCGGGATTGCCGGCGGTGAGGTTTTTCACATCATCCAGAATTTGGAAGCCTACGCCCAGTTTCTCCGCCGCCGCTCCGAGCAGGCAGGCCGCCTCGTCTGTTTTGCTGGCGCCGGCTTCTTGCAGGCGAGGCGATGCGATGAAGGCGGCTTGGACGCCGATCATGGCGGCGAGACGGGCGAGCGAGCCGGTTTTAAGACCGCACATGGCGCGGTATTCATCGGCGCCGGGAATGACGTCGAAGTCGCGGTGCCAGGCAATATCCATGGACTGCCCCAGATGAAGGCGGCGCATGTGTTCCGCCCAAAGCCTGTACATCCCGTTTTTTCGCTCCGCGCCGGCGTTCCATGCGTCAATACAGCAGAGCGCGAGAAAATACAGGAAACTGCCGCTGTTTATGCCTATATCCTCGCCGTATTTGATATGAACAGCCGGTTCGCCCCGGCGCGTGTCCGAATGATCTTCAATGTCGTCATGGATGAGGCTTGCGTTGTGGGAGAGTTCCAGCAGAGGCGTGAGCGGAAGGCAGCCTTGCTCAGAACCGTCCAAGGCCCCGCATACCAGCAACGCGAGCAGAGGACGCCAGCGTTTGCCCCCTCTGCGTACAAGGTCGTACGCAGGCTCAATGAGATGCCGCGCCGCCGCCGGAGAAACGTCCAGATGGGGAAATACGGCGTCCATCCATCCGCCGCCTGCCGACGTGGGCAAGATGTCGTATAAAACTGCTTCTATGCCGTCGATTTTTTCGGACAGGGGCGAGTGTTTCATTGAGTTATGGTATATCAGAATAGAGATGAGAGTCAATGCGTTTGTTGTTTACACGCAGGCGCATGTCATGTATACTGGAGTTGTTTCAATGTATATTTTCAATTTGAAGAAACGTGGAGGAAACATGAGAAGACTGTTTTTTATTTCTTGTTTGGCGCTTTTAAGCGCGGGCGTTTGTTTTGCGGAAGATCCGGTGTTGGGGTTTTGGATCAGCGTTGATGAAAAAACCGGAAAAACAACGGCTGGTTGGGAGATTTACCAGGAGAAAAATGGGCTTTTGTACGGCAAAATGCTTTCGGTCGCCGAATTTCCGCAGGATCAGCTTGCGATGCTATGCAAGGAGAGTTACAAGGGTTTTCCGGTAAGCGGCAAGGTGAATCAGATGCGTGTGGTAGGAACGCCGTGGATTTTTGGTCTGCGTCAGGAGAAAGAGGGGCAATGGTCAGGCGGCAACATCATCAATCCCGCGGACGGCAATATGTACAAATGCAAGATCATTTTCCACAAAGCGAATGGCGGCAAATACAAAACCGACACCCTGGAAATGAGGGGGGAAATTGGACTCGGCATTGGGCGCAGCCAGTTTTGGAGGAAAGCGGCGCGGGCTGAAGCGGCGGGCTTGAAGTAGGGTCACGAACCGCATGAACAGCGCGAACTTGCAATTTGGAGGCTTTGATTTTAGCGTTTTTGTCTGTTCGTGTTCCCCGTATTCTCATTCCGCGTACGG
>JAIRLZ010000070.1 GCA_031259035.1 Treponema sp.
CGAGTTACACGCGCCCGCAATTGGGACGTGGCCGAGGCGCCGGCGGCGCTATGATTCGCCGCGCTTTTGGTCTTCTGCAGGTACTGTTGAAAAAGCCGCGAGTTTTCCGTCTCAAGCTGGGTTACACGCGCCTGCAATTGGGACGTCGCAGGGGCGCCGGCGGCGCTCTGATTCGCCGCGCCGTTGGTCACCTGCCGGTTCTGTTGCAAAAGCCGCGAGTTTTCCGTCTCAAGCTGGGTTACACGCGCCTGCAATTGGGAGGCGGCGGCGCTCTGATTCGCTACGCCACTGGTCAGTTGCTGGTTCTGCTGATGAAGCCGCGCGTTCTCCGCCTCAAGCTGGGTTACACGCGCCTGTAGTTGGGAGGCGGTGGCGCTCTGATTCGCCGCGCCGCTGGTCAACTGCTGGCTCTGTTGCAAAAGCCGCGCGTTCTCCGCCTCAAGCTGGCTTATACGCGCCTGCTTGTCTCTGTCGCTTTTGCGAAGATTCGCCAGAGCCGCGTCAAGCGTAACGATGCGGTTTCTCATCGCGCTTTCTGTTTGGTTCAAAAGCTCATCAGATTCGAGCCTTTGCTTGGCGACCGCATCGACTAACGCATTTTGGGACAACGTTTCAATGCCGGATGTAAAAACATCGGTTTCCGCCGCGGACAGACCAAAATAGCCGGCGGCTTGACGGTAGGCGTTCATGGCGGCGGCGGCGTCATTGTTGTCCGCAAAACGCTTCGCTTGCCTGACGCCGCCCACGGCGCTGGCGAGATTTCTTGCATACTGGCTTTCGAGTTGTTCACGCTCGGCGACGGCGCGTTGATTCTCCGCGTGAAGCGCGGCTTCATGCTCCGTCGCTAGGCGGTTCGCCTCATCAAGCGCCGTCTGGAGTTCCGCTATGCGGAGAGCCGCCTGCTGCTGCCGCTCCGTCGCCGCCAAAGCGTCGCTGGCGACGGAAGCGGCGTGGGCGTTTTGAAGCGTCTGATAGTCCAGTTCCAACCGCGCCATTCTAGCCAAAGAAGCCGCAAGCGCAATGTCAACCGCGCGCCGCTCCGAAGATCCCTGCATGTCTTGCAACACCCGTGTCAAACTATTTGCGCTGGCTATGGCGTCTTCAAACTGTCTGGACTGAAAATCGCTCTGTATTTTATTGAACATCCCTACAATCAGGGCTTCTTCATTCGCAATACGCTGTTGGACGTCTCTCATGCGTTGCATGTCAGCCAGCGCCTGCTCCAGTTTATGGCTTCCCGCCGCATTCTCCTCCCGCATCTGAAGATAGAATTCCTGTTGCCGCTGAATTTCGGTTTGTACAATCCGGCGCTCGTCATTTAACGCCCGTATGCTGTCATGGTACTGGAGTTCTCTTTGCTCGAAGTCATTTAGTATCGCATTTCGTTCTTCAGCAAACTGCCGTTGGTATTGCTCGATGCGATCCTGCCCGAAATTTCTCAGTCTCTCGTTTATTTCGGCTTGATTCAAGCCTTGGGCGGCAAGGCGCGTTTGCTCGGCTTCACGATCCCTGCGCAACTGATCGAGGACCGCCGCTTCTCTTGATTCCAACTGCGCGTCAAAATTCGCCAGTTCCTGTTGCCGCCGCAGTTCAAGATCGTTTAACTCTTGACGTATGGCGGTAATCTCTTGCTCTTTACCGGAAATGATGTTTTCCGAATCCTCCCGCAACTGGTTGATGAGTTCCCCTTCTACAGAAGAAAAGGCGGCGCTTCGCCCAATGGCGTTTTCCTGCCGGTTGAAATAACGCGCGAGAAAGAATAAAATAACCGCAGCCGCGCCGAAAAGCAAAAGATTCGCGACAATAGGAAACAGCATCTCTTTTTTAAGAGGTTTTCCCATATCGTCCTTCAGGATAATACGGTTTTTCAGGGCGAGTTCCGCAATCTGGGCTTCTATTTCTTTTGTATCATCAGCGCTGATATCGGCGTTGTGAACGGCTGTTTCTCCAGCGGCGTCTTTTTGAGCGATCTTTTGAAGCGTATCTCTTTGAACTCCGGTTGCTTCCACCATAGGAATAATATAGTGCATTTTATTATTTAAGGCAAGCGGGGAAGCCGCGCATTCGGCGCTTCTCTTTTTGTCCCGGCGTGGCTGCCGGAACAAAAAGACGGCGGCTTTTTTAAATTCACCGCCTCCGCAACGTTGCATAGGCGTCGCGCGACGCGTTTTGCGCGGCGCGCGTTGAAGTCCGCTTTCAGCGTGGACTTTCAATACGCCCTTGGTACAGAATCTTCGGATAGACCGTAACGCCCAGTTTTTTCTCAAGAAGGGAAAAACGATGCAGTTCTTCCTCATTGCCGATGGTGACCATACAGCCGCGTTTGCCCGCCCGCGCTGTTCTGCCCGCGCGGTGGATATACGCATCCGCTTCAACCGGCGCATCAAGAGCCACGCAATAGTTGATGTCAGGAATGTCAAGCCCTCGCGCCGCCAAATCGCTTGATACAAGAACGCTCAGCTTTCCCTGCCTGAAATTGTCCATCGCCCGGCGCCGCGCCTGCTTGTCCATGCCGCTTGCAAGACCATCGGCGCTTATCCCCTGATGTTGCAACTGGGCGACGATATTTCCCACTTGTCCCGTCCGCGAAGTGAACACAAGGCATTTCTTTTGGCGGGACGTCGCGCCCCGGCGTACGCCGACGGCGTTCAGAAATGAACAAAGGCAGCGTATCTTTTTCCTGTCTTCACTGAAAAAAGCCCAATGGGTTATCCTTTCCCGTAAAATCTCCTGCTCTTCGGTTTCAATGAACGCCATTTCCCCGAACGAGCCGAATTCCTCGAACAGCGTACGCAGCCGCTCCCGCGTTTTCTCCGGCACGGTGGCGGAACAGGCTATGACCTGCCGGACCGAACGCATCCGCCCAATGAGTTCTCTGGTTTCGTCAATAGTTTCATTGGCGATGAATCTGTCCACTTCATCCAAAACCAAAACGCCCGGCGCCGCGCCCAGCTTGATCTTGCCCATGCGAACAAGCTGCAAGATGCGGGCGCTGTTCCCCACGATGACCGCCGGTTTTTCTTTCTTGAGCGTCTCGATCTGTCTGGTTATATTCGCCGAACCGATGACAAGTCCCACACGGGGCGGAAGGAGCGATTGGCGCTCAGGCGCGGAATCCCGTAACAGGAAATCCGCCTCCTGTTTGAGTTGCGAACATAGCTCCAATGTCGGCGCGAGAATGAGGATATGGGGAGAGGAAACGGCTTCCTTAGCCTCAATCGCCGCGCACAGGGTTTCAAAAAGCGGAAGCAGATAGGCGAAGGTCTTGCCCGTGCCGGTGGCGGAACGGAACAGAACGTTTTCCTTCTCGCGGATGCGGGGGATCACGAGTCTTTGTATCTCAGTGGGACTGTTGATATTCCGCTGCGAGAGTTTCTCAACAAAAAAGGGGCGTATGCCCATATCTGAAAACCGTGTTTTTATTTTTTTCTCCTTAGCCAGCCTCTTTTTTCCTCAGCTAGTCTCGTAGATTTTTTCTTCTTGCTAAAGACCCGCGCAGAAATAACATGACATTTTAGCTCTGTTATTTCATTATCGAGCAAGCAATTAGAATGAACTACCCCGCCCTGAAGGGCGGGGCGTTACATCCGCGCTTTCCAATAAAATGCCGGCGTTTTGTTTTTGCGCGGCTCCTAATCTCGCAAACGTTTCATTCGCAGTGGGGGCTAATGCCGCGCCAACAGGCGGCCATGACGGACGGCGCTTCAGGAGGTTCATTTCCATAATACAAGCGTCGCCACGCCCAGTACGCCGGTGTAAACGGCAAAACCCCAGAGCTGGCGTTCTCTCACCAGTTTGAGCATGAGTTTTATTGAGAAAAAACCCACAATCGCCGCAGACAGCGTTCCCGCGGCAAGCGGAGCCGCGCCAATGCCCGCCTCCGCCTTGCCGGACGCCAAATCTATGGCTTGCAGCGCCAAGGCGCCGAGAATTGCCGGTATGGACAGGAGAAACGAAAAACGCGCCGCTGCGTCCCTGTCGATTCCGCGGGACAAGGCGCCCGAAAGCGTGGCTCCTGAGCGGGAAACGCCTGGAATGATGGCGGCCGCCTGCAAGCATCCTATAATGGCCGCGTCCATGACATTCACGTGATCCCGCGCCCGCTCCTGTTTCCTTGAAAGCGCTTCAGCGATGACAAGCGACAACGAGGTGATGAGAAAGGCGGCGCCGAGAAACGGCTTGCCGAAAAATAGCCCTGACGCAAAAACGGCCTCTATCCTGTCTTTGAAGAGCAACGCCGTAGCAGCGGCAGGTATGGTGGCGATGATGAGGCTGCCCGCGAGCGGCTGCACGGGCTTTTTCAGAAGCGCCCAAATGTCCTTCCACAAAACAACGAAGACCGCTAGCGCTGTTCCCGCATGAACCATGGTGTCGAAGAGCAGGGCGCCCTGTGTTCCCTCTCCAGATAGGCCGAATATTTTTTGCAAAAGCGCCAAATGCCCGGAACTGCTCACCGGCAAAAACTCGGTGAGACCCTGTACCGCGCCGAGAATGACGGCTTCAATGATACGCATGGGATTGAGTATAACAAAAAACAACGTCAACGGCAATCAGGCGTTTGCTGCGGCATGTGGGGCGATGTCCACGCCGTCTGGCGTTTTGGACAAACCAGTCCAGTCCGGTTTGTCCTGACTTTATCGAAACGACTCGTTTTATACTCATGCCGTCAAGCCATACCCTCGATTGTGAAACAATAATCTCATTATACGCCCACAAGTTATTTGAGCCTGTTCCAAAACTAACCCGAGCCGCGGGTTCGCTGAACACAGTTCGCGTTTTGGAACAAGCTCAACATATTAAGAGATGGAATTTGACAGTCTGTATCTGTATAAGCTGTATAGCTGTATTCGCCACGTGCGACGCGGCGGGGCTGGGAGAAACGATTGATCTTACAGCGCCAGAGTTGACGCTTGAAGAGCTTATACAGGAAAATGCCGAACCTGTTGATTTGGCTGCGGACTCCGGGTCCATATATATCGGCGCGTCTTTCACAATAAAAGGTACGGCGCGGGATAACAAAGCGCTGGATCGCATTGTCGTGGAGGAGTTGTTGAGCGAGGGAAGCGTCCGGACGGACGAGAGTCGTTCCGCTCTGAGTGGAAATAACCCTGTCCGGGGCTTTCGCGCCGCCAACCTTCGGCGCGGTTTACAATGTGGCCATACCGGAAGGCACGTTCAAAGATGAATTCAATACCAACAGCCCCGCATATACCGCATCGCATAATCTTGACGGTGTGAACAAGCCGGTTGTCAGGGTGCAGAAGAAAAGAGCGGGGGTACGGTACGGCACATTCCTGCAACAGAATCGAGAAACATGGGCGGGTAGACGCAAGCGGCGCGACCACATCCAACCCCCGCCTCCTTCTGGCGAATTGGACGGCGCGGATGGGGCGTATGCCGCGTGGGGCGTAACCGCGACGTATTGGCAGACGCCCGGAACAACGCTGGGCGCGGGACAAACGCCGCAGGAGAGCGGTTAGGACACTAATCTGGACTGGGTGAAAGGCGGCGCTGTTACAGTAGTAGAGATAAAACCTCTTAAACTCGGTTAGTTTTGGAACAGCCTAATAGGTAAGAGAAGTAATACTGCTGATTACTGGGATAACTGGATAAAAGACGATGGCGGCGATAATTTGTCATCAGGCGCAGGGGCGGCTGCCGCTCCCTATACGGGAGTTTTTTATTGGAAAGCGCGGGTCTCATACCGCGCCCTAAGGGGCGGCCATTCAGGGCGGTTAGAATTAGCGCCGCCAACAAAAA
>JAIRLZ010000107.1 GCA_031259035.1 Treponema sp.
CCGCTCTGCGGCGGGGATTTTTTATTGATATAGGGTATAGTAAAGACGGTTCGGTTAGCGCCGATCCTGATTGCGCGTGGTTTAAGGTTATTGAATAGAGGCTCAAGAACCGCTATGCGGTTCTTGAGCCTGGCTCCGGCGCCACCCTGAACAGCGGGGCGAGCGGCTCGTCGGGCGGTTGGGAATAGTGAGGAAGCGGCGGGCGGCGGGGGCGGTTCTCCTCGCCCGCCGCCCGCTTATCGCCGCTGTATAGAGCGGCGGTTATTTTCCAAGGAGCATTGCTATGGCGCTAGATTTTACCGCTAAGGACGTGATCCACAAGATCACCGCGAAGTTCGTCCACGCTTTTTTGCCGGAACGCGGAAACCCTCCAACAAGAGCCGCTCTTTCACCGAGTGTATGGACGGGGCTCGTCCGGCGGTCGCGCCTGTGGAGCGGCGCGGCTGTTGTGGACGTGAATGTTTTAAGGGAGATGATGAAAAATGAAAAGCGACATGCATAAAAAAAGGCTTGGAACCGCGCGTTCAGCGGCGCTTCCGGCGGCGCTTCCGGCGGCGCTGTGCGCGGCGCTCCTGCTGTTCGCGGGGTGCAAGGATTTGTTCCACGCGGAGGAATTGGATGAGGATGATGACTACTATACCTCGACGTATAGGGTGGCGTTCTTCTCTAACAGTTATAGTCATTGGGATGAGCGAGATGTGTCCGGCGGCGGTTCAGTCGGATCAAACATGCCTGCCGAGCCAACCAGAAGCGGCTACGCCTTCGACGGCTGGTACACTTCAAGCGGCGGCGGCGGGACGCAATTCACCGCTTCCACTGTGGTAACCAGGGACATATCGGTCTACGCCAAGTGGACGGCGGCGCCGGCGGCGCCCGTTGTGTATGAGTTGACACAAAAGCTCAATTGGGATAATTATGTCGTTACTCCCGGCGATTTTCTGCCTGACGGGTTCGCCGTCCACACGGGGGATATGATAGAAATCTCCTTTTTGATGAAGACCGACACCGACATCACGGACTTCAGCGTGGGAATAGCCGATTGGGGGAACGGCGGCGACTGGGTTGCCGCCGACTGGGACGCCACAAAATCTGTGGCGGCGGACGGGCGGTTCCACCGGCTCATTTGGACATTGACGGCTCAAGACTCCGGTCCCGCCGGCTCCGCTCCGCTGATGATTCAATTTTCGATAGCTACGGCAAGCAACCCCACGGTTACGGTCTATGTCGGCGATGTGAGTGTCACGAACCGCTATCGCTCGTCGAAGCATTGACATGGGCGGCTTTCCCAAAACGGGCGGAACGACAGTTTTGGGAAAGGCTCATGGATTAGCAGCAATGCGGCGGAAGGCGGCTCGTATGCCATTTGGGAAACGGCGTAGAACACGGCGAGGGCGGATGCGGCGCTGTCGTAACGCGCAAGGATAGCAAAGGCTTCCCGCGAGAGTGAGACCCTCGGCTCGTGACAGCTTGAGCGGGCGAATTCGCACACGCTCAAGTCAAGGGAAGGGCATACGCCCGGTTTGACGGTGTTTTTAATAGAAGAAGCCGGTTTTTCCGACGTTATTTCTTCCTGCGCGGTTTCAAAATCCTCCGGCAGGACATGGGTGGCGAGGAACGATATAAAATCGCCGCGCATGTATCGCGCCGTTATGTCCATCATATACACTGCTCCGCAAGAAGGATTGTCTCGGCCTCGTTCATCATGGCATTTCCTAGTCTTGTGAGGCTTTCCCAAAACTAACCCGAACATAGTTCGCTGAACATAGTTCGCGTTTTGGAACAGCCTATTGTATCAAAAAATTTATTTTCGCAATGCAGAAATCATAAATTCTTTGCGCTCTTTCAAGTATCGTTTTTGCAATTGTTTCGTCAACCAATATTTCTTTAGGATAGCGTGACGCGACGCCGTAAGGATTTAGTTTCCTGCTATCATCTTGAATTTGCGAGAAACCTGAGTCAATGTTTTGACAGAGTTTAACGAGTTTATCCAAATCGTGTATTTTGGGCGGGTCTATATCGTTGGCGACAAGAAACGCCTTGAGCGCCTTTTCCGCGCATTGCTGGGAAAGATAGGCCGCGATATTTGTTTGTTTGGGATATAAATCCTCAAACAGATGACGAGCCGAAATTAAATCGTTTGAAGCGTATTGAAGCCATTCCGCGGCAAATTCTTTATCGCTCATACAAAACAACTCCTTTTTTTGCGATAGTCCTTTCCATAGTCGGGCCTGTGCTGCGGTATTCAAAACGGGATTTATAATTCGCGATGACATCAATCTCATAAAATTCATGTTCTCCAAAGCCGACATATATATCCTCAAGCGCCAGACAAGGATTTTTACTGCCATCTTTGAGTACCACATACATATCAATGTCGCTCTCTTCTCGCGGCGTTCCGTAAGCGTAAGAGCCAAACAGTATAATTTTTTCGCACGTGTCGCCCAGTGTTTCCAAAATCATATCTTTTATTTTAGGTATTTC
This sequence comes from Treponema sp., assembly GCA_031259035.1. GTDB lineage: Bacteria > Spirochaetota > Spirochaetia > Treponematales > Breznakiellaceae > JAIRKH01. The sequence goes on from JAIRLZ010000107.1 coordinate 2,482, forward strand.
CGCGTCTCTCATATTCTTTTATTCTCATCCCTCCACAATGTTCTCCAAGGGTAAGAAGCTGTTCCAAAACTGACGCCATAAAGCGCGTTTTGGAACAGCCTGCTCTGTAAGACCGTACAAGAGAGTATACCATAGCGGCCATCTCCGCTCAAGCGCGTTGTATCGGCTTTGGGTCTGCGCCGTTATGTCCATCATATAAACCGTTCCGCAAGAAGGATTGTTTCAGTCTCGTTCATAATGTAGTTGGGTTTTGCTCAAAAAGGCGCAAACTCACCAATTCCGCTATCCCCTCCGCCCCCTGCTGGATGCGTTTCCACAGTGTGTTTTTAGGCTGCTGCGCCGCTAAAGATATGAGCCTGTTCCAAAACGCGAACTACATGCGCGAACACGAGTTCAGCGAACCTGCGTTTGCGAACCTGCGTTTGCGAACCTTCGGTTCGGGTTAGTTTTGGAACAGGCTCATATGTATAAACGGGAGGGGATAAGGATATACGGCTTTCACAGGGCATCCAAACGCGAGCGAAGCGTTTCGGTCGAAAAGCGGCAGGCGCCGGTAATAGAGTTGTTCAGAAACTTCAGTTTCTGAACAACAACCGCTTAAAAACAACAAAAAAGGCGGATGCGTTTCCGGCTGCGCGACAGCGCCTTTCTAGCCCCCGCCTATTCTTTCACCAGCGCCGCCAGTTTCGCTTCTTCCCCGGAGGACAAAACAGCGGGCAGTATGGCGGGCTGATCCTGAGCGGGCGGCAGCAAAAAGCCCGCCTCCAAAAAACGCTGGAACAGCGCCGAATAGCCGCCGGCGTCTAGGCTTTCGCCGTAGTGGAAATAGACGCCTTTTCGCCGCCACGCGCTTGATGCGAAGGCTTGCGCCAATACGGGAAAACGCGACGCCAGCCGCGCCGTCCGCGCTCCGGCTGACGCGGCGCCTATTTCCGCAAGCAAATCGTACACAGCGCGCGCCGCCGCCGCAAGGATAACAGGCGAAACGGCGTCCGAAGCGGGTGGACGCGCCGTTTCAAAAGGGAACGCCCCATTCCTGACCGCCAGCGTTTTGGGAGCGAGATGCCACGGCAATACCGGCGCCAACAGCGGACATGAGGGGACGTCTTCCACAGGAAGAAATGGCCGCCACAATGACACGGCTTTTTCACGCGCTTCAGTATGCTCGCCGCCTAAAGCCGGATCGAAAATCGACCGTATCGAATGGTCTGTTCCGCTAAACCCGGCGCCGCTCACTGCGCGGTGGAGGGAATGCTCATCAGCGTATATATAAAACGAATGGCAGGGCAGCAATGTTGCAAGTGCCTTGAAGAAACGGCCTTCCACATGAGTAGGCAACGGCGCGAAAAGCCCCCGTTCCGCGGTGTTTTTTAACTCGCGCAGTACGCCCGGAGGATTATGTCCTAAAATGGCGGCTCCTCCGGCCTGCCACAGGTCAACGTACCGTTTCTCGTTTGCGCCATAGAGACGAAAGCCGCGCGCCCTTGTGATACGCGGCAACCGGTCAAGCGGCGCTTGTTCAAGCCACGCTTGTTCAAGCGCCGCTTGCTCAAAAATATTCTTGCTCTTCATTTATTATCGTGAGATTTGAGCGATGATAATTGCTCAAAAAACTCAATTCCTTGCCGGTGTCAAAGTGAATGATCAAGATGGCGCCCGTCGCATGATCGCGGATTTCTTTCACATACCCATACCCATGATCGTCGTGAAACACCCGATCTCCAACATCCCATTCGCCCGCTGATTTCGCGCCTTTTTTCCCGCGTGTTCCGGCTTTGGCTTTCATGGCAAACCCGTGTGGCGCGGCGCCGATAACGCGCAGGGCTGACTTGTCGATTTCACTCAAAAAAAGAGACGGCTCCATGAACGCCGTTTGCCCGAACACGCGGCGCGCGGCGCAGGAAGTGAAGTACAATTCGTCCATTGCGCGGGTCACGCCCACATAAAAGAGGCGGCGCTCTTCCTCCAGTTCCTCTTCTTTCTTGTCGTCCCTGGGAAAGACCCCCTGTTCAACGCCGGTTATAATAACCCGCTTGAATTCAAGCCCTTTGGTATTGTGCAGCGTAATAAGAGTCACCACATTGACGTCCGTATCCCGTTCTTCCATGGATCGGTCAAGCTCTATGTGTTCAAGGAATTCGAGAAGCCCTTCCACGGTCGCCGGATACAGACTCGCGGCGTTGGCAAGCTCTTGCAGGTTCGCAATGCGCTGATTGCCCGCGATCTCATCATGCGTCTGATGATACGCGGCGATGCCCGCATTCTGGATAAGCGCCGCCACGCAGACGGAAAGCCCTTCGCCCGCGACAACCTCGCCCTTTTCGCCGGTTCTGGTTTTTTTCACCGCCTTTTTTGTGTCTTTTGCGGGCGTTTTTTCAACCGATCTGTCGCCAACCGCTGGCTGACGCGCTCCGCTCGCGTCAAACAAAGTTTCGCCAGACCGCGCGCGCGCGTCCCATGCGGCTTCACCAGCGGGATACGTCAATGTTGAGCGTCCAGATTCAAGCGCGTCAATGAAGGCGCTCAGTCCGCCCCGCGCCCGCCCCGGCAGTACGGCGGAAAGTCGTTTCGCCGCGGCCCATAGGTCGCCGTCAGCCGCCTCCGCGATCACTCTGCCCACGGTAGCCTCGCCGACGCCGCGAGCCGGCTTGTTCACCACGCGCCGGAAGCTGATTTCATCCCGCGGATTTACAAGAAAAGACAACAGGGCAAGCGCGTCCTTGATTTCCTCCCGTTCATAGAACTTGAGCGATCCCACCACGCGATAGGGAATGCGCCGGCGCAGCAACTCCGTCTCAAAACCGAGCGATTGGGCGTTTGTCCGGTACAGAATAGCCCAATCTGAATAGCGCCCTTCTCTTTTTTCCTCTTTTTCACGCTTCGGCTTTGCCGCGCCGCCGTCACGCGGCTGATTGCCCTCACTTGGACAAACTGAACTTTCAATGAGATGCGCCGCAAACACGGCCTCCTCATCCTGATTTGGAAGGAACGCCAGCACCGGGATTTTTCCGGCGCCCCGCTCGGCGCTCAAGGTCTTGCCGAGCCTGCCCTTGTTGTTGTCAACGACCGAGGAGGCCACGCGCAGAATCGCCGAAGTCGAGCGGTAATTCCGCTCAAGACGGATGATGTCCGTGTTGGGGAAGCGGTCGGGGAATTCGATGATATTTCGCACTTCCGCGCCCCGAAACCGGTAGATCGACTGGTCGTCGTCTCCTACAACGCACACATAGGTTTCGGGACCGCAGAGTTCCTTCAAAAGCGTAAATTGGGCGACATTGGTGTCCTGATACTCATCGATCATAATAACCTTGAAACGGCTGCGGAAATCCTCGGCAAAGGACGGATTGCTCCGCAGAATGTCAACAGGCTTCTTGATGAGATCCCCAAAGTCGACGTTGCCGATTGCGGCGAGCCGCTCTTCATACCGCGCGTACATCTTCTGAAAGTCCTTCCGGTGGTTGATGAGTTTTAATTCAGAATCATCGGGTCCAATAAAGTAGTCTTTTGCCCGTGAAATCTGGTGGGCGATGAGTTTAATGTCAGCCCTGGACTTTTCCGGAGCCAAGGTCGCAAGCAGGCTCGCCATATCATCATCATCGTAAATGATGAACGCGGGGTTGAGACCCACAAGCCGCGCGTTCCGCCGCAAAAACCACGCGCCGAATGAGTGAAACGTCCGCAGCATCGCATATCCGGCGCGGGAGTCTATCGCCGCGGCGCGGCCGGCCATTTCCCGCGCCGCTTTATTGGTGAAGGTTACGGCGAGAATGGCGTACGGAGGTATTCCCCGCTCACGAATGAGATAGGCGATTTTGGTAGTGATGACCCTTGTCTTGCCGGAACCCGCGCCCGCCAATATAAGAAGCGACGCGCCGTTATGCAACACCGCTTCCCGCTGCTCCGGGTTGAGAGCCGATACATAAGATGGTACAGTTTCTATCATGCGTTTATCCTGCGAGGGAATGAACGGTTGGGAAATGGAAGGGGGCGCGGTCTAATCAGGCGGCGCCCCAGTTGGACGGTTCGCTTCACGCGCTTCTAAAAAACTCCAAAACCGTCAGTTCATGTCCCTCCGCTCCCGCTCTATTTCCAGCAGCCGGCTGTATGCGTCCAGCGCCGCGTCCCCGGAATTGCCGGAGAGCACCTTCTTGGTGAGCGCCTTGCCAAGCTGCACTCCCTCCTGATCAAAGCTGTTGATATTCCACACAAAACCCTGAAACATGACCTTGTTCTCGAAGTGGGCGAGAAGCGCGCCAAGCGCGCGAGGCGTGAGTTGTTTGCCGAAGATGAGGCTTGAAGGACGTCTGCCGGCGAATTCCTTGTTGGGGTTCGCGTCACGCTTGCCTTTGGCAAAGGCGACGATTTGCGCGGCGAGATTGGCTTTCAGCTTGGTCTGGCTGTCGGAGCCGCCAACCACAACGTCATCCTTGCGCTGGCTTTCAACAAACCCGATGAACTGGAGCGGAACAATGTCCGCGCCTTGATGAAGCGATTGGTAGAAGGAATGCTGACCATTCGTACCGGGTTCGCCGAACACCACGGGCCCTGTGGCGTACCGCACCGGTTCGCCATTGCGGTTTACGCTCTTGCCGTTGGATTCCATGTCAAGCTGCTGCAAGTGCGCGGGGAAGCGGGACAGCGCCTGGCTGTAGGGAAGAACAGCCGTATACGGAAAGCCGAGAAAATTCCGCTCCCACACGCCGATAAGCGCGTCGAGCAGGCTCGCGTTTTTGAGAACACCGGTTTCCAGCGCCAGCGCGTCAGCCTCATGCGCCCCTTCCAGTATCTGCGTGAACACATCGCGTCCAAAGGCCAGGGAGAGGATCACGCCGCCAACGCCCGATGTCGAGGAGTACCGTCCGCCGATGAAATCATCCATATAGAACGAATCGAGGTACGCGGGATTATGCGCGAGCGGACTTGTCTCGCTTGTTACGGCGACAATATGCTTGCCGGGATCAAGCCCGGCGGCTTTCAGTTTTTCCTTTACGAAAAGCTCATTGGCCAAAGTTTCCTGCGTGGTCCCGCTTTTCGACACCAGCACAAACACGGTTTTCTCAAGAGGAACAGGGGCGAGCGTCGTGGAAGCGTCATCCGGGTCTACATTGGAAATGAATTTCGCGTCCAGCCTCTTCTTTCCTGTGGTCGCGGCCCACTGTTCAAGGGCGAGGTACAGGGCGCGGGGACCCAAATCAGACCCGCCTATGCCGATTTGTACGGCGTGGGTGAATGATTTGCCGGTCGATCCCGTGATTTTGCCCGCGTGAACGTCATCGGCAAATTGCGAGAAACGCGCAAGCTCCTGTTTGTAGAATTCACCGAGGTTTTTCCCTTCAAATATGACGTCGCCCCCAAGCCGCCCTCGCAGCAAATGGTGCAGCACCTTGCGGTTTTCGCCGGTATTCATGGGTTCGCCGTCAAGCAGTGCCTTGTATTTGGCGATGAGTTCCTGCTCGTCCGCGAGCGCTTGAAGCGCCGCCAATATGGTTTCATCAACGGGTTTCGCCGCGTATGAATAGGAAAGACCGCCCGCCATAGGCGCAATCGCGCCCTGTATCCGTCCGGGCGCAAGCGCCGCCGCGTAATCAAACCGTTCGCCTGTCTGGACGAGACTGGAAAGGGTCTTAAACGCCTTCGTTTTATCAAAATCACTGTATTGCATGGCAATTACTCCTATGAAGTATGGACTTGTTCAAGAACCCGGTTGGTTCTTGAACAAGTCTTCCAAAAAACGCTGATTTTGTTAAAAATCAGCGTTTTTTGTTATTTTTTAACGCGGTTGTTGTTTAGAAACTGAAGTTTCTAAACAACGCTCGTATGAGCCTTTCCCAAAACGCGCCCCAGGGCGTCAGTTTTGGGAAAGGCTTAAAAAAAATAATTTTGGAAGACGGCGGAAAGACGAGAAAGCTGTGCGCATGGCTGTTTCAAAACGCCCTCCGCTGGATAATCCACCGAATGATGCCGGACCAGTTTTGAGACGGCCTTTCATGTCGCCATGAGCGCGCTTCTAAAGAGTCTGACTTTTGTCGTCTATAAATTTTTCCAACACGTTCTCCAAAGCGCCGGTTTTTTTCATATTCAGCAGGTAGGCTCCCAGCTTGAGATCCGTAAGGGCGATATGAGATAAAGTCCAATCCCGCAGGTAACGCACCATTGCATGAGGCGCATACGCCTTATCGTTCTCATAAGCCAGCTTTTGCTTCAGCACTTCTTTGACAAACGCCTCATGCTCTCTCTTGTGAAGCGCATAGTCGGGGTAATTGATCCGCCGCATAATCTTCTCTTCAGTTCCAAAATGAAAGCCAACATAATCCACCGTTTCACGGAGCGCGGTTACAAAGCTCGTATATAGCGACCCACCCTGCCGGCACGCCTCGTACAAATTGTTGGTAATTTCAATAAGCCGCTGGTGCTGCTTGTCGATCAGGGGAATTCCCATCGAAAGCCGATCATCCCATTCCATAAATTTTTCCGCCATGATACACCTCTTGTTTTTCCACTTTTTATGTGTGAGTCTTATGATATAGGCTGTTCCAAAACGCGCCTTATGGCGTCAGTTTTGGAACAGGCTCTGTATTCTATCATATGTTCACCTGTTTATGCAACAGCCGTTATGGGAACCTCTAAAAACTGTCGAACCGAAGGTTCGCTAACCGCAGGTTCGCTGAACTCATGTTCGCGCATGTAATTCGCGTTTTGGAACAGGCTCACAGAATCTCATTTTTCCTCTTGCGTCCTCTTGCATAAATAAACGCAAATGATTTACTATACTTCCTAATTCCTGTTGCGGGAAGGAGCGCGGACGTCAGTTCGTGATATTTACAGGCGCGGCGGAACGCCGCGTTATAGGAGTGAATAGGAGTGAAAATGAAAAGAATTGTGTGGGTCCTGCTTATCGCCGTTGTAGCGCTTCTCGCAGGCTGTCAGAAGAAGAGCGGCGACGGCAACGCGAGGCCGGCTGACGGAGGAGAGGCGCCGAAAAGGCTCCACATTTACAACTGGACGTATTACACGCCGGCTTCGGTCATCCTTAAGTTTGAGGAGGAGTACGGAGTTACGGTGGTGTATGACGAGTTCGCCTCAAATGAAGACATGTACGCCAAGATTCAGGCCGGCGGCAGCGGATACGACATTGTGTTTCCTTCCGGCGATTACGTGTCCATTATGGCGAAGCAGGGTATGCTTGAAAAGCTCGACGTATCGAAACTTGCAAATATCGGCAATATTGATCCGCTGGTGCTTGAAAAAGCGACCTATGATCCGAACATGGAGTACAGCGTTCCGTACTATTGGGGGGCCGCCGGCATAGCGGTCAATACGGCGAAGGTGCCGGAGTTTGAGCGATCATGGAATATATTCAGCCGCGCCGATCTCAAAGGGCGCATGACCATGCTGGACGATATGAGGGAAGTCATGGGAGACGCGCTTGTTTTCCTCGGACACTCGGTCAATACGGGCGATCCGGCGGAAATTGAAGCGGCGAAGAACCTGATAAACACGTCGTGGAAGCCAAACCTCGTTAAATTTGACGCCGAGGCGTTTGGAAAAGGTTTCGCCAACGGCGACTTCTGGGTGGTGCAGGGATACGCCGAAGTGGTTTTTGAAGAAATCGCCGACAACGAAGAGCTTAAAAACAACACGGTCTTTTTCATTCCAGAGCAGGGGGGGCCAGCCTACATCGACAGCATGTGCATCCTTAAAGGATCGCGGAACATGGATCTCGCGTATACATTCATCGACTTTATCCACCGGCCTGAGATTTACGCGGAATTCGCCGATTATTTCGGTTTTCCGGCCACCGCGAATGTTCCGGCGCGTCAATATCAGAAGGTCGCGCCCTATTACCAAGCCCATGATTTGGCGAACACCGAGTTGAAAGACGACCTCGGCGAGGCGCTTGAGCTTTACAACGCCGCATGGTTCGATTCAATCAGGATTGGCGACTGATTAGCGGCGGCGGAACGTGATCCAATAAACGCGAACCTCCGGTTTGCGAACCGTAGGTTGCGAACCTGCGGTTCGGCAGTTTTTAGAGATTTTCTCACCCTGTGGAGAACCTTGTGTTTGCGCACTTCATTACAAATGAACCTCCCTGACCCAAGGGCTAAACTTGACCCACAATGCGGATTCGCCGCCTGTTTCAGGGCGGATTTTTCCCTTGGCGTGTCCCGCCCCGGAACGGAATAGGCGCTTGATAGGCGGATGCGGGGCGGATTGCCGGGGTTATCCCGGCGCGGGGGCGGCGGGAAAGGGGAAAACAAGCGGAAACCAGGGGTTTCCCGCGTTTTGCCCGCCACGGGGTCGGACCCCGTGGGTCGGACCCCGTGGGTCGGACCCCCATACGCACTAACTTAGATTTGACAAACCTTTGATTTATTGGTATACTGTAAAAAACACCGGAGGTTTGTAGTATGCCGTCGACAGCCCAGTTGCCGCCGCCGCTCGGAGAGGATTG
>JAIRLZ010000150.1 GCA_031259035.1 Treponema sp.
CGGCTGTCATTGATTTTCACATGCCTCCGTTGCCTGGGGAAAAAACGGAGAATCTTTTCCCGTTGTTCCTCGGTTAATTTCATATGTTGAGTATATCATATTTTCTTAGTGTGAACAGTCCCTAGACACTGTTAGCAAAGGTTGAAAAATAAGACGGGTGGCGGTAAGATACAGGAGGAGGGGAAGGGTACGGAGAGAAATGAACGCTTGTATCCGATAAGCGAGGAAGCATTTAATCAATTGGAAAGGACGTCCGCCCAAGGCATCGCATTACCGGGTGTTTTGCGGGATACTGTATATCCTGAGAACCGGCCGCCCTTGGCGGGACTGACTGCGGAATACGGCTGTTGGCATGTGATATATGACCGGTTTTCGCGCGGGAGCGAACGGGGATTATGGGCGAAGCTCCTGATGAGGCTGTAGAAAGAGGAGGGAATAGCCTTTAACGAAGTGACAATCGACAGCGCCGCGATGAAAGTCCACCGGCGCGGAGTGGGCGAAAAGGGGGCGGCGGACAAAAGGGAAGAGCCGGGCGGGGATAAGCGCGAAGTTTCATGCGGTGGTAACCAGTGGCGGGAAGCTTGTCGAAGGGCTTTTGACCGGCGGAGAGGCGAATGACGCGACGGTTGCGGCGGAACTGGGCGAAGATACAGCCGGGCGCGCGGCGCTTGCGGATCGCGGGTATGACAGCGGCGGGTTTCGGCGGGAACTGGAGGGAAATAACAATGCGCCGGTAATACCCGGAGGAAAGAACAGGAAAGAAGAAATAGTCTATGACAGGGGGAAGTGTAAGAAACGCGGGCTTATAGAGAGGATATTTGGCAAGCTCAAAGAAAACCGCCGGCTGGCTGTACGCTACGAGAAATCCGACATATAGGCTTTATACTTATCGCGTTTCTTAATATCCTCCTTTGCTATCAGTGTTAGGTGTTATTGCGTAGAACCACTATAAAAGCATTGACAAAACAGAACTTACCAGCACAGCACGATATGATTATGCTATTATTGATGAAGCGGCTCGTGCAAATCCATTGGATATAAATGGCGCCTATCATGCTTGGAACCCGTGTTATATTAGCCGGTGGCCAGATGCGGATATCCCATTTCATTGAAAGAAAAGAAGCCAGGGAATTTGCTGAAAATCCAAACCGTTGCCATATATCAGCCCTCAGCAGGTACGATCCGTCAGGGAAAACGCCGGGTGATCAAAATCCCGGCATATTTATGCCTCCGGGTAAAGTATGCCTGGAGATACGGCAACCCGGAGAATACCGACCATGTTCTGCTCCTGAATTTTTGGCGTATCTTCAAAGGCAGCTTTCCCAAAACTGTCGCTCCGCGCGTTTTGGGAAAGGCTCTTATAAAAAAGTAACATCGCTTGGATGTTCTTGATCTAGATAAAATACGCAATCCGGCGCATCTCGTATACCCCGCCCCATTAAACGAAATTTTTTTGCCCCAAATTTGCCGCAGCATCCGCCGTCCCCGCCGCCTGAAATTTGCTGAAATTGAGACAGTTGACATAATTTCTTGAGTATACTATAGTCTCATTATTATTAGTTTTCCGCTAATATATCTTTTTTAGGAGTTATCAAGGTCACTCGTTATGAAAAAATATGTCCTCAACACCAGCGCCTTGTCTTTACAAAATCTAAAGGCAAAACCCGCTCGTTCCGTCTGTCTTATAACCATTGTGGCAATCCTCGCGTTTGCCCTCTTCGGCGGGTCAATTCTTGCCTTGAACCTTCAACAGGGCTTGGCCGCCATGACCAAACGCTTCGGCGCGGATCTGATGGTTGTTCCCGAAGGGGCCGCCGAAAACGCGCAGGCGGTTTTGCTCCGGGGCGAGCCTAAGTATTTTTATTTTGATGCGGAGATTGCCGACAAGGTGGCCGCCGCCGAGGGTATAGCCTGCGCCTCCCCTCAATTTTTCCTTACCTCCCTCTCGGAGAGTTGTTGCGACGCGATGCTGCAACTTATCGCGTACGATCCCGCGACTGATTTTGTGGTGCAGCCGTGGGTCGCGGAAAAATACAGCGGGCGCATAGAAGACGGGCAGGTCGTGACAGGCAGCCGGATCGCCCTCCGCAGCGACAACACCATAAGGCTCCTCAACCATAACTATCCGGTGGCGGCGCGGCTTTCAAAAAGCGCGAGCGGGCTTGACACGTCGGTGTTTATGACGATGAACACCATGCGGCTTCTTATCGCCCGCGCCAACGCGGAAGGATATGGTTTTTTGGCGGTTCAGGACAAGGAGATGCGGCGCATGAAAATATCCGCGGTTCTTGTCAAGGCCGCCCCCGGTGAAAATCCCCGGACTCTTGCTGCCGCCATACGCCGCGCGCATGAAGGGGTGGAAGTGGTTGTTTCCCAGAGCGTATTTTCCAGCATGGCGGGAACGCTTTCGGGCTTCATGTCCTATGTTTACATCTTTTCCGCCGTGATGTGGGTCATGGCGGTAATCGTTCTTGCGGCGGTGTTTTCGGGAACCATCCATGAGCGTAAGAAGGAATTCGCTGTTTTGCGTATCCTTGGAGCCACACGGAAACGGCTTGTCGGCATTGTGTTAAGCGAGTCCTCTATCGTGGGCATTGCCGGAGGAATTGTGGGAATCGCACTCGCCAGCCTTGCTGTCTTTCCCTTCAGCGCCCTCATCAGCGAGCGGCTGGCTCTGCCCTGGCTTGACGCTTCGTTTTTCAATATCGTCTCGCTCGTTCTTTTCTGCCTCCTCCTTTCCGCGCTTACCGGCCCTCTTGCGTCCCTCTACGCCGCGCTCAAGATAAGCGGGGCGGAAACCTACATCACCATGCGGGAGGGCGAGTGAATGGCGCTTCTTGAAATCAGCGAAGTTTCCAAACAGTACACTCGGGGCGGACGCGCGTTTAACGCGGTGAACCATGCGAGCCTCAGCGTCGAGGGCGGCGATTTTATCAGCGTCATCGGACGATCGGGCAGCGGGAAAAGCACCCTGCTCAATATGTGCGCGGGTTTGCTTGAGCCAAGCGGCGGGGCGGTTCTCTTTGAAGGGAAGGACATTTACGATCTCAAGGACAAGGAGGTCTCGTTTTTCCGCAACGCGAAGATCGGCTATGTCCCCCAGGGCATGAGTTTGCTTTCAAACTTCACGGTTTTGGAAAATGTCTGCATCCCCTGGTTTCTGTTTAAGCGCGAAGGGGACGTGGAGGGGCGGGCTTTCATCCTGCTTGAGAAGGTGGGGATAAGCCGTCTCGCCGCTTCGTATCCCAAGGAACTGTCGGGCGGCGAGATGCGGCGGGCGGCGATCGCCCGTTCTCTTGTCAACAACCCCCGGCTTCTCATCGCCGACGAGCCGACGGGCGACTTGGACGCGGAAACAACGGCGGAGATCATGACGCTCTTGAGCCGTATCGCGGGAGAGGGGACGGCGGTTCTCATCGTCACCCATGAGCTTGACACGCTGTCTTACGGTAACAAGACCTACGTGATGGACGCGGGGAATCTCGCTCCCCACGCCGCCTGAAAGCCCCGGCCGCTATGGGACTTAGCGCCGAACAAGACGCCGCGTTCAACGGCATCTTCAAACGGTACTACGAGAAGATACTCAAATTCTGCGTCTACGCGCTGGGGGGCGACCGGAGCGCCGCCGAAGACTGCGCCCAGGACATTTTCCTCATCCTCTACGAAAACATGGGGAGGCTCAAAGACTATGACAAGATCGGCGGCTGGCTCTACAAGACCGCGGGCAATATCTCCAAACAGTACGCCGCGTCCCTGCGGAAGGAACGCAAGCGGTTTGCGGTACCCTTCCCCGCATCCGAAACCGGGGACGAAGAATCGCCCCTCGATAATATCGCCGCCGGAGACCGCATAAAGACAGAGGAAGAACAGATTGCGGAGGAAAAGGCCGTGTCCCGCGCCGCCGCCGAAATCGGGAAGCGCCTTACCCCTAAGGACCGCCAAATGCTGGCGCTCGCGTTTCGGGACAAACAGCCGCTTAAAGAAGTGGCGGCCCGGCTTGGCATAAGCCTCAGCGCGGTAAAGTCGCGGGCAAGCCGGCTGCGGCAAAAGATAAGCGCCCTGGCAAAAGAATTGCTGGCGGATTGGAATTAACGCGACTTTTCGCAAAAACGGTGAGTTATAATGGTGAGTTATAATTGTAATGTAGTTGTAATGTTGCAATATGGAAGGTGAATAATGACGGAAAAAGACCTGCGGGATTCTCTTATCGAAAGTATCGAAGCGGAATTGAAGAAAGATGCTGATGACATTGACGGCGCTTTTATCGACTGCCTGACAGACGGGTTGTACGCGCTGGACGGTCTTTCTCCGCCCAGGCTAAACGACGAAGCCCTAGCCGTCGCTGTGCGGACGATCCGCGCCCGCGCCGCCTGGAGGCGTCGGAATACGCAGACGAAGGAAGCGCGCAAGCGCCGTTTTACCCGCCGGGCGGTCCGCGGGGCCGCGGCGGTCTGTTGTTTGGTCTTTTTCACCTTTTCCGCCAACTACCTAACCACTCTGGCAACCGGCTCCTGCCTCCCCTCCAAAGTGGGCATAAACATCTGCTGCGGAACAAAATTCTGCCGCTGCGAGACAGTCAACGCGGAAGAAACAGGCCATTCCAAATAAAAAAATGCGACCTTTCCCGTTTTCCCAGAGTGAATATATGGGGTTGATAAAAAAATCCCGATAATACCACGTTCCGGGGGAACCGCCGTCATGAAGCTGCCGTTGGCAAGATT
>JAIRLZ010000199.1 GCA_031259035.1 Treponema sp.
GGGCTGTACAACGCCCCGGACGACGAGCCGGAGTTCGATGAAGACGGCGCTCCCACCGGCAGGGGCGCGGGCGCGGGGAGCTACATCCCGGTCAAATTCGGCGCCGGAACTCCGCCGGAAAAGAAGGGCGAAGGAACCGTCATCTATACCAACTGACGCGGGACATGCGGCCCCGCCCGCGCATCGAGGAGGCTCCCGGAGCCGCGCCGTTGCCCGTCCGGGCGTGGTTTCCCCAAAGGGGGATTCGCGCCCGGCATTCTAAACGGCGCCCGCGCATATTTTCATATGCTGTTCAAAGGCGGAGCGCCGGAGTTCCGGCGCGGGCGGGGGCAGCCATTTCGCGGGCGCGGGCGCTGAACCGCGAAGCCAGGCGGAGCGGAAGGTGAGAGGCGCTCTCACGCATGGCGGCTTTTCCGTCTTGCCGCCCGCCTCTACGACATGACCGCGGCACGGGAAAGGCTTTGGAAAAGCGGCCTGAAGCTCGTTTTTCCAAAGCCTTTCCCAAAACCAACCCGAACCGAAGGTTCGCTAACCTTCGGTTAGCGTTTTGGAACAGGCTCAATTTAAAAATAGTGGGAAGATGAACATATACAAGCGTTTCTCTCTTGCGATGAATCGCTTTGCCGGTTATACTTTTTTTTATGGAAACCTCCTCCGATTTGAATCGCGTCGGCATCGCCTTAACCCAGGCCGGCAAACCCTTTGAAGCCACAGCCGTGTTTGACAAAGCGATTTCCCTTGACAAAGACAATCCGATCCTCTATTTGAACAAAGGGCTGTCCGCGCGGAAAACCGGAAATTATGAAGATGCGGCCAGATGTTTTGAAAAAGCGATTGATCTGCGATCAAATTTTAGCGACGCATGGGCCGCGCTGGGACTCGTTCACTATGAGAGCGGACGGCTTGAAACCGCGGAACGTTGTTATGCGCGGGCGCTTGAGGGGGAGCGGAAAAGCGAGACCTTGAACAACCTGGGTGTGGTCTATTTTAATCAGGAGCGGTATGAGGATGCGCGGCGGCGTTTTGAAGAGGCGGTGTCTTTGTCCCCGTTTTTCTCTGATGCGCTCTATAACCTGCGGGATGTCTGTGTGGAACTGAACGATCTCCAAGCGGCGGCTGAGGCAGAACGGGCTATACGCCTGCTAAAGGCTTGCTGAAATTGAGCGCAAAGCCAAGGAAGAACTGGAAAGAATGGAGTTTTATAAAAATGAATATTTTGTACGTTGCGGAAATAGTGGGGAAAGCCGGCGTGTTCGCCATAAAACAGGGCTTGCCGGAACTGAAGAAGCGGAAGCGCGTCGACTTTGTTATTGCGAATGCGGACGGCGCGACCGGAGGCGGCGGACTGGGGCGGAATCACGCGGCGTACCTCCGCAAACTCGGAGCGCATGTTCTCACCTTGGGGGAATGCGCCTTTTATAAAAAAGATTTGGTTGAAACCATTGACAAAATGCCGTACGTGCTGCGACCCGGCAACCTCAGCAGTGAAGCGCCCGGATACGGCTCCTATATTTACAAATTAGGCGCGGTAAAAATCGCGGTCGCCGTGATCATAGGGCAAAGCGGGTTTTCGCGTATGCACGGCGACAATCCAGCCGCCCTTCTGCCGTCGCTTTTTGAGCGGTTCCACAAGGAAACCCCCATCATTATCGTTGATTTTCATGCGGGCGCGACCGCGGAAAAACGCGCGTTCTTTGCCGTCGCGGATGGACTTTGCACTGCGGTCATAGGCTCCCATACCCGCGTCCAGACCGCGGACGAAGCCGTGTCGCCGAAGGGGACCGCGGCTATCACCGACGCGGGGCGGACAGGCAGCGTCGATTCCGTAGGCGGCGCCGACGCCCAAACCTGCATCCAAGAGTACCTCACCGGCATTCCCGATTGGACAAAAGAAACATGGGCGAAGCTGGAATTGCAGGGCGTTTTGCTGGATGTGGATAAGAACGGAAAGGCGCTTTCCATAGAACGGGTGCGGCTCCCTGTCGCGGGAAAAGAGGATCATGAAGGGCAGAATCTATAGTATAGAAGGAAGGACCGTCTTCTTGCTGCCTGAACAGACGGATTGTTTCGGCTGCATGGCGCAAGAGCGCTGCCGAAAGCTCCAACTCATTGTCGCGGAAAACCGGACGGGGCGGGAACTTTCTCCAGGTCAGTTTGTGGAAACAGAAACAGCGAAGCGATCGCTTGTAAGGCAGACGCTTTCGTCACTGCTTCCGCTGTTTGCTGGCTTTATCGCGGGCTTCGCGCTTGCCGGCGTTTTTTCCCCCCTATCAGGAGACGGGACGCGGGGAGCCGCCGGCGTCGCGGGCTTACTCCTCGCGGGATTCGCCGTTTATGCGTTGCGGAAGCGATTCCCCGATAAAAGCCGATCTCATATCGTCAGGGTTATATAACAACAAGCGGCATGAAGAAGCTTGTCTCACAATATCGCGGGCAAGTCCGGGCATAGAATCCGCTTTTTCAACCAAAAGAACCTTTCCAACGGTCCGTTCGCCGGTTCATGTGCGCATTGAAGTTTTGGGAAAGGCTCAAAATAGTACTTGTTTATACTTCAAGAGTATAGTATATTATATAAAGAAGGGTAAGAAAACCCAACGACCGCTCTTGAGAGGGTCAATTCAGCCGGACATAAGGTCGGTTACGCGCCACGCGGCATTGGAACGCAGGGCGTAAAGGAGAGTTGTATGAAAGGTACGAGAGGGTACACGGATATGGGCGCTATATTTGATGAGATTTTTGAGGCCGCTCGCGATTTGCATGATGAATTCAGCAGAAATTTCAACAGATTTGGCGATGACCGTTCAGCGCGAAACGGCAATTCACGCTGGCCGTTTGATGAAAACATTGATTATTACGCGAATTATGCGTATCCGCCTATGAATGTTTACATGACGAGCGACCGGAGCATGGTGTTTGAGTTTGCGCTTGCTGGTTTTGATGAGAAAAATATACATCTTTCATTTCAGGGCGATTATATGGTTTTTTCCGCTAAAATCGGAGACGATTCCCAAAAGGAGGAAAACCCTGCGGATGTTGACGGGGGCGAAAGCGGCGGCAATTACCGGTACTTCAAACGCAGACTCAAGTTCAAAGATATTGAGAAGCAGAAATACTTTGTTCCGCAGGATAAATATGATCAGGAAAATGTAAAAGCCGTGTTCAAAAATGGCGTTCTCAAGGTTATCGTCCCTCCCAAGGATGAACCTGATGTGAACGACGGCATCAAAATCGAGATCGTCAAAGAAGGCGTATAGTTTTTCTTGCTTGCCCGTTGAATCAAAAGTTCTTTTATGGTAAAGTAGGTTAATGGGGGAAATATGACTGTAGCTGACGCGGTGGCAATACTGGAAGGACAATTTTTTTCCGGTGAGGATAACTCCAACATGGAAGTGGCATCCGCATGTGGAGCCGATCTTATGAGCGATGTGATGGCTTTTGTAAAGGACAGGGTTATTCTTTTAACCGGATTGGTAAATCCGCAGGTTATCAGAACCGCGGAACTGTTGGACATACACTGTATTATTTTTGTACGGGGCAAGACGCCCAGTCGTGATATGATTGATATGGCGAATGATTCGGGGATTATCCTCGCCGGTACGAAACTGCCGATGTTTTTGTCCTGCGGCAAGTTATACGAAGCTGGTCTGAAGACGGGAGGAACACGGCGCATCTAAACGGTCGTTCACTATTGCGGCAAAGGATGCGAAATCTAAAACCATCCTCCGCCGAAACCTATTCGGCGGGCGTCGTCGCATGCGGAATAGGCGAGTTTCCCTGTTGGAAACAGCATGAAACTGTTCTGCTTTTCCTCTCAATGAAATATGAAATAGACACCGGTCCTCTTTTGGAACGCGCCTTGTACGAGGGGAAAGATGTCTTTGCCCCAAAAATCATCAATGACAAACTGCAATTTTTTCAAATCTTCGAACATGACCGTACCGGGCGATGGGAAGCCGGGGCGTTTGGCATTCGGGAGCCGGCTTCCCGAAAGGCGCTGTCGCCGCGGCATTTTCCCTGCCTCATTATAACGCCCGGCCTTGCCTTTGACAGGAATGGCAACAGGCTGGGGCGCGGCAAGGGTTATTATGACCGGTTCTTCGCGGAATTGGATGCGCAAAATCTGCCGTATTTCAGCGTGGGGTTTTGTATGCCCTCCCAAATTGTTGACCGCGTTCCCGCAAAGCCGTGGGACAAGAAAATGGACGCCGTGTTGGATGTTTCCCGATTGTAGAGACATCCGGCGCTCGCATACAAGGGGCGGCATAAAGAAAATATGAGAATAACCTCCACCGTCGCTCTACACTCACTGTGCGCATCCGCGGGGCGAAGCCTATGAATGCGCCGGCAACGCGCGCCCCGCCCTTTTAGAGCGCGCCTTTCAGACGGGGCGTTGCATTGCCAGCAACCTGTTGCGCTTGTAGGTTTTCATGGCTTTTTCGTTGAAAAAACTATGAAAACCACGATTTATGGGCTGCCGCGACTTTGGTTTGCGAACCTTTGGTTCGACGGAGTTTGAGCGGGAGAAAACGCACGAAAACGCGCGTTTTCTCCGATTTAGGGCGCGAAGCGCAACAAACTCTTAGTTGTTGAATTTGATAGTGTAATACTTCTCAGGCACCTCCTGTTCGGTGGTGGGAAGATACCCCTGGCCGAAAACATAGGTGTCCATGTAAATGAGAATCTGATTTCTGGCGCGTACGCCGGTGTTGGCGTCCACATAGTAGCCGCCGTTCCACTTTGCGCCGCTGGTGAATTCGCCCAGCGCCGTATACATGTCGTCGGGGTTGCTGAGAGAAGCCGTGCCGTCAAGAATGCGTTTCGCGTACTCGCCGAGTCCGGCGCTTACCGAGAAGCCATACGAGAAAGCCCATGTGCCGAATTTGCCGGCCCCGCCCTTCTCGATAACGGCCTCCTCAACTTTCTTGAGAATCGCCGGGAAGTCGCCCGTTTCAGCGGAAAGATCGATGCCGAGCGCGCCCGGATACCCCATGAGCGGCGAGGGAAGATCGGCTTCCACAAACAGGCCGCCGTACGTCAAAAGCTGTTTGAGAAGCGGCTCGGTATGCGCGTCATTGGTGCAGAAGAAGGCGGTGTTCGCGCCATAGGTTTGAATCCACTGGGGCGTCTGCTCAAGGATGTACTGCTGCGCGCCCGCGACGCCGACATCGGATGTGGGATCCGGCGCGGTGACGAATACGAACTTAATCCCCAGGTCATTGCAGGCTTCCTCCATGATCTGGCGGCGGAGTCCCAGCGACTCATAAGACATGTGCCGGGGGAAACTGATGTGGACAAAGGTGTCCGCGCCCAGTTGTTTCGCGGCCCAGATGATGGTGTAACCCCGGGAAACAAAGTCCGCGCTCACCGCCAGCGTCGCGGCTTGCTGGATGACCAGCGGGTCTTCGTGAGGTTCGCCCACGAAGAGCATGATGTCAGGACGTTTTTCCTTAATCCGTTTGAAAGCCTCGGCGGCGCCGGGCACACCCTGGTTCACCACAATGGCTTTCATCAGCGGATCATCAGCCAAAGCCGTGATCTGGGTGATGGTGGTTTCCATCTGATCCATAAAATTGTCCGGATAGGTGACATGCTGAATGACGCCGCCCTCGGACACCTTGCCGTAACGCCGGATCAATTCTTCGGCGCCGCGCAAATCGTCCTCAGACTGGGACACGGTGCCGGTAACAATGCCGATGTGGTAGGCGTTTTGCTCTTGGACCGCGCTTTGCGTAGCGCTTTGCGCGGCGCTTTGTCCGCTTTGCCGCTCTGGCGGGGACTTCCGGGTGCACGCCACGCCTATGCCCACTAACAGAACCACAACAATTAAACATAATTTCTTCAAAATATTCCTCCTCAGGATAGAAGCTCTATTATTCTCCCTATTTTTTCGGCGCATGTCAAGAGGGCAAGACCTTGTTAAAGCCTTGAGACGGCGGCGGAGCCCAGTTTCTCCGCAATCATTTGCATGTCGCCGCCCGAAGGATTCTGGAACACCTTGAGTCCGAACTCAGGGAGAATCGCCAATAGGTGATCAATGATGTCCGCCTGAATACGCTCATAGTTCACCCACGCCTTGTCCGCGCTGAAAAGGTAGATCTCCATCTGCAAGCCGTTTTCATTGGGCTGAAGGTAGCGCGCCATGTTGGTCATATTCTTTGCGGCATGGGGCAGCGACTTCAAATAGGCTTCGGTATAGGCGCGGTAGGTGCCGAGGTTCGTCAAATGCCTGCCTGAAACGTAATCGTCTTCGGGAATATTGAGACTCTTGTTATATTCGGTTATTTCGGCGAGCTTGTTTTTCATGTACTCCGCAAGCGGCGGCAATGTGGACAACCGCATGATTTCCTCCGCGGCGAGGAAGCGTACCGAACGCATGTCAATAAAGATTGACCGCTTGATGCGCCGCCCGCCGGACTCGCTCATGCCGCGCCAATTCTTAAAACTGTCGGACACAAGCGCGTAAATAGGAATTGTAGTAATCGTGTTGTCCCAGTTCTGCACTTTCACCGATTGCAGGGTGATGTCGATCACGTCGCCGTCCGCGTTGTAAGCGGGCATTTCGATCCAGTCGCCGATACGCACCATGTCGTTGCCGGAAAGCTGCATACTGGAAACAAATCCGAGGATCGAGTCCTTGAAAACCAGCATAAGCACCGCGCTCATGGCGCCCACGCCGCTTAGAATGCCCAATGGCGATACGTTAGCCAGAGTTGTCGCCACCAGAATGCCGCCTATAATATACAAAAACACCTTGGCAAGCTGGATATAGCTCTTAATCGGTTTCCGTTTGGCTATTTCTTCGGCATCGCTCCGGTAAATCATGTTGACGCCATCAAGAAAAGCCGCGCAGATGTGCGCGGACATGCCCGCCATATACGCGACAATGAGGCGGCGGATAAACTCGTCTATGCCGCTGCCGGGCGCCAAGAAATCGGGAATAAGCGCATAGGCGAGGATCGCGGGTATGACGCGGGAAAGCCGGATGAAAAAGCGGCTTTCCATCAGTTTGTCGTCCCACGTCGTTTTGGTCTTTCTAATGATGCGATGTACGCTGAACAAAACGAGCAGGGAAGAGAGTTTCGCCGCTATCAGTATGATGGCGATGAATATAAGCAGCGCCGCTATCTCATTGAACCGCCCTGTCCACTCGCCGGACACACTTAGTTTTTCCCACAAACGCTCCAACGCGCCGTTGATAGTGTCATGCATGGTTTCTTCTTGCCTCCTTTATCTAAAGGGAACCTCTAAAAACTGTCGAACCCGCAGGTTCGCGTTTCCAGAGGTTCCCTAAAACAATCTAAAATTCCGCCAGGCCTGCGGCTCTGGGATACGGAATGACGTCGCGTATGTTCGCCATGCCGGTAACGTACTGCACGAGCCTGTCAAAGCCCATGCCAAAGCCCGAATGAGGGGCGCCGCCAAAACGCCGCAGATCGAGGTACCACCAATAATGTTCCGTTTTCATGCCGAGTTCCACCATGCGTTTCTCCAGTTTCTCCAGATTATCCTCACGCTGGCTGCCCCCGATGATCTCCCCAAGACGCGGCGTCAGCACATCCATGGCCCGCACAGTTTTCCCGTCATCATTCATCTTCATATAAAACGCCTTTATCTCTTTTGGATAATCGGTGACAATCACCGGACCGCGCGCGACTTTTTCGGTCAGAAACTTCTCATGCTCGCTTTGGAGATCGCTTCCCCATGACGGCTTGAACTCGAAGCGGTCCGCGTGTCTCTCCAGTTCTTTCACCGCGTCCGTGTAGGACATATGGGTGAATCGGGCGTCAACGACCGCTTCCAAAGCCGCGACAATGCCCTTCTCAACATGGGCGTCAAAAAACGCGAGGTCTTCGCCGCAGTTGTCAAGCGCGTAGGCAAGAAGCGACTTGAGGAAATCCTCGGCCAACGCCATGTTGTCGCGCAAATCCGCAAACGCCATTTCCGGCTCCACCATCCAGAATTCAGCCAGATGGCGGGCGGTGTTGGAATTCTCCGCGCGGAACGTGGGGCCAAAAGTATACACGCGGGAAAGCGCGGTCGCGTAGGTCTCGGCTTCCAACTGCCCGGAAACAGTGAGGAACGTCTTTTTCCCGAAAAAATCCGTGTGAAAATCCGGCGGCTTCCCCTGTCCGCCGTCATGGGCAATCTTTTCCATATCCAGCGTTGTCACCTGAAACATGGCTCCCGCGCCCTCGGCGTCGTTCGCGGTTATAATGGGCGTATGTATATAGTGAAAAGACTTCTTCTGAAAGAAGTCATGCGCCGCGTAGGCAAGGGCGCCGCGTACGCGGGCGACCGCCCCGAAAGTGTTCGTCCGCGGGCGGAGGTGGGCGATCTCCCGCAGAAATTCGAAGGAGTGCCGCTTTTTCTGCAAAGGATAATTCTCCGCGTCCCCAATGAGGCGGATTTCCCGGCCGGACACCTCGGAACGCTGTCCCGCAGACGGAGACGGCGTAAGATATCCCCGTATTTCAACCGAAGCGCCTGTCCTCAGCGTGGAGAGGGTCTCGTCCGTCGCATTTTCCGTCTCCTCCCGCTTGTCAAACGGCGTTTTATCAAACGGCGTTTTATCAAACGCGCATTGAATGCCGGCGAAACAGGAACCGTCATTCACCTCGACAAAAACGAGGTTCTTCAGTTCCCGTTTTGTCCTCACCCAACCGCGGACAACCACCGGCTGTCCTTCAGGATCAAAACGCAACATATCTTTAATAAGATCAACCATAAGACTAGTATAGCGCGATTCTTGCATTTAAACAATCCACGCTCTTGAAAAACCAATCAAATCCAGTTTTCCGTTAAATTTTGGAACAGTTGCGCTTGACAAAAATAAAACAATATCATATACTATCTTTAGTATAAGCGGCTGTCGTATAACGGTAATACCCCAGCCCTCCAAGCTGGAGCCGTGGGTTCGACTCCCATCAGCCGCTTGAATATAATTGTGAAGCCTTTCCCAAAACGCGCACCAGGGCGTCAGTTTTGGGAAAGTTGACTTAGATTTAGAGTGAAAAGTGGGCTTTAGACCGCTTTTTCAAAAGCATTTCACAAAACTGTCGCTCCGCGCGTTTTTTGGAAGCGCCCTCCCGCTGTCTTAGGATCCGCGCGGATCCTTAATGAATTCGGGACAACATAGCATACGCTTCCTGTGGATTTTTCGCCGCCATCATCAAGGCTCTCGTTTCAGAATTGATCAGAGTAAAAACCTCATTCAAAACACGCAAATGATTTTCCCGCGACGCTTCTCCCATCACCACCATAAACACCAGATGAACCGGTTTATGGTCAAGAGAATTATAATCAACGCCGGCTTTTGAAATGCCAATGGCTCCGGTAATGGCGCCAATGCTCCGGCAATAACCATGCGGAACCGCAATGCCTGAACCAATGCCAGTACTCATTTCACTTTCACGGCTGTTTATCGCCGCGTACATTTCATTACGGTCGTAGTCAGGATGATCAGCCAGTATGAGGTCGAGCAGTTCGGTAAAAACCGCATCCTTCGTCTTGCTTTCAAGATGTAGTTTTATGGAGCTCAGGGAAAAAACATCACATAAGGACATTGTCCTTCTTCCTCTGGTTTCTATCCTCAAGATACATTTCAAGCGGGACTATCAGAAAACCGATAATCCCGCTTACCCCCAAGGCGACGGCAAATGTCTGCTGTATTAGTGTGTACGTAAAGCTCGCGGAATGCATGACAATTCCCCCGATAAGACTAACGACAAGCGCTATAAGTATTACGGCGCCGAAAATTTTCCAGAAAATATTCCAAAATCGTTCCATAACGAGACTCCTATTTTTTACACGCGATTCTGCCACGCGCGTTTGAGACAAAAAACAGCCCCTCTTCAGGCATGGGTCAACATGTCCGTCCGCTTTTAAGACCCGGAAGGAAGCGCTCAATTTCCTCCTTCAAACGACTGGCAAAAGCCTTTGCGAGGCTTTTGAGGGCTTGACGTTTTCAATTGAGCTTGTTCCAAAACTGAAGTTTTGGAACAGCCTAAATTGAATAGTTCAACAATATGGAAAACAGGAATCAGATTCGGAGTTTTAGAAGAATGGCGTCTCTAATATTGGGATATTGTACTTTTTTAATTGCTTTTAACGATGATTGAAGCGAAAATATGCCGGCGTTTTGTATGCCGGGCGGCGTGGACGTACGCGCCGTCCCATTGCGCAAAGGAGAAGACGAATATCTGTCAGCTCTGCCGATCTTCGTTGTGTCTTCAATCAACCAGTCGACTGCATACTCTATTGAGGTGAGAAAACCGCCTGAAACCGTTTGATTTTCCTCGAATTCAGAGAAATCAAAGGTATCCGCCATCGAGAAAGCGAACGTTCCCATTATGGCAAAAACAAGATGCGCGGCTGCCATACGACAAGGCAATTTTTCCCCACCTAAAAGAGTCATACCTCAATTCTATCACGGATGAATTTTTTATGCAACCTTTATTCGCGCAATCTGGTTTAATGCCCCCGCCGAACTTTTGGCAAGGAACGCCGCCATCTGTGCGGCGTGCTACTTTTTATGCCTTCTGTCAAGTTCCGCGAGAATTTCTTCTACGGCGACGCCGGCGCGGGTGATAAGCGCGGTGGTGAAATAGAGCATATCAGCGGCTTCCCACACGATTTCATCATGGGCGGCCGCCGCGCAGAGTTCCCCGGCTTCTTCACGGATTTTCTCGCGTACGAGTTCGTCATCCAGGGTGGCGGTGTAGGAGCCGGGCGTGGGGTTGCGAAACCGGCCGGCTATGACGGACTGAAGAAAACGCCATGTGTACTCGCGGTCTACGCCAAAACACGACCACGCGCCGGTGTGGCACACGGGTCCGGCGGGTTCTACGGTCGCAAGCAGGGCGTCTCTGTCGCAGTCGGCGCGTATGCGGATGAGTTTCAGCGTATTACCTGAATGTTCGCCCTTCATCCAGAGTGTGCCGCGGGTGCGGCTGTGGAAACAGAGGCGGCCGCGCTTAAAAGTTTCGGCGACCGCTTCGCGGTCCGCAAAACCGGTCATCACCACTTGACCGTCAACGCTTTGGGCGATGACCGGCAAGAGCGCGGTATGCGGCGCGGTATGCGGCGCGGGGCTGCCGTGAGCCGCCGGAATTTCGCCCTTTTTCCAGTTGAGGCTGCGGGCAAAGGCGTCCGCAAGAGCGATTGCGCCGGTGTACAGCGCCATGCCAAGTTGAACGTCGCAACCGAGCGCCGCAAGTTCCTCAATTTCGTCTATGGTGGAGACGCCTCCGGCGGCAGTGATGCCGCAAGAGACCGCAGCGCGCAACTGTTTCACCGGCTCAATGTCTATGCCGGTCAGTGAGCCTTCGCGCTCAACGCCGGTGAAGAGGAGTTCGCCCGCATAGGGTTCAACGGCTTTGGCGCTCTGGACAAGCGGAAGCCCGGTACGGGTCTTCCAGCCGTCAACGACTATTTCATTGTCCCGCGCGTCAACGGCCACGATGACGCGCTCGCGTCCGATCTTTTTCGAGAGGGCTTCGAGAAACGCGATATTGACGGCGAAGGCGCCGTTGACGCGAAACGCGGTTGATCCCACAATGATCTTCCGCGCGCCGAGGCTCACCAATTCTTGCGCCTGCCCAACGGTTCTGACGCCGCCGCCAACTCTGCATGAGGCCTTGCGGAGCAGCGGTTTTATCATGCCGGCGTTTGATCCCCCGCCCAGCGCCGCGTCAAGATCAATGACCGCCACCTCGCCGTACATGTCAAACGTTTGCGCGAGTTCCTCCGCGTTATCCCGCTGCAACACCAGTTCCGCGCCTTGTTTAAGCTGCACAACCTTTCCGTTTTGAATGTCTATTGATGCGATTACCATCGAACCGTCACTCCTTTTTTTTCCACATACGCCTTGATTTCGCCAATGGTGGTTTTTCCGAAATGCAACATTGACGCCACGAGCGCCGCGTCCGCGTCGGCGCCGGACGGCAAAAGCGCGGCGGCGATCTGATCGAGGCTGCCCGCGCCGCCGGACGCAATCACCGGCACCGGCACGGCGTCGAGAATCGCCTTTGTCAGATCAAGATCGTACCCTGCCGAAGTTCCGTCCGCGTCTATTGAATTGAGGAGAATCTCGCCCGCGCCCAAGGACACCGCCAATTTCGCCCATTCGATTGCGTCAACGCCCGTATCGGTTCTGCCGCCGTGGGAAAACGCCCTCCAGACCGGAACGCCGTCTTTCTCCCCCACCCGCTTTGCGTCAATGGACAGCGCTACGCATTGGCTGCCATACGCGGTCGCCATATCCGCAAGAAGCCGCGGGTTGTTCAACGCCGAGGTGCATACGGACACCTTGTCCGCGCCCGCGTTCATAGCGTCGCGCATGTCCTCAACCGCGCGGATGCCTCCGCCTACGCATAGAGGAATGAAAACCTCCCGCGCCACCTGCGCAACAACGTCAAGCAAGGTGGCGCGGCTCTTGTACGAGGCGCCTATGTCCAGAAATGTAAGCTCGTCGGCGCCTTCGGCATTGTAACGCCGCGCCATCTCAACCGGATCGCCCGCATCCTGAATGCCTTTGAATTTAACGCCCTTTACCACCCGTCCATCGTCTACGTCAAGACAGGGTATAATCCGTTTCGCCTGCATATGTTTCCTTTCTTTTAAACGGACTCTTTGTCTACTGAGGAGCCGCGCAAAAATAAAATGCCGGCATTTCATTCTAATTGCTTACGCAATAATGAAACAACATGACCAAAAGGTCATGTTGTTTCCGCGCGGGCCCTAAACAAAATCCTTCCCTCATTACGGCTCCCTTTAATGCCCGCCATACTTTTATGGGGAGGCGGAGACGTTAAGAACCGCTAAAACTCCGATTGGGTTTTTAGAGGTTTTCTTACCCCGGAACCTCTGGAAACGCGAACCTGCGGTTAGCGAACCTGCGGTTCAACCGGAGTTTCCAGAGGTTCCCTTTAGAAATTCCCTTGCGTCATCCTCAGAGAACCCCGCCGGAGTTTTTAGAGGTTCCCCTCATGTTATTTTAATAATATACCCTTCTTTTCTCGGCGCCGCTTTGGGCGGAGCGCCGGCCGCGTAACCGAGCAGTACATGCCCCACGCCGATGTAATTGTCGTTCAAACCCCACGCTTTGAGCAACTCCTTGCCTTCAGGACTTTCAAACACCTCTTTTGCGCGATAAATATAGACCGACCCGACGCCGAGGGCGTGCGCCGCG
Organism: Treponema sp.; assembly: GCA_031259035.1. GTDB lineage: Bacteria > Spirochaetota > Spirochaetia > Treponematales > Breznakiellaceae > JAIRKH01. The sequence goes on from JAIRLZ010000199.1 coordinate 13,190, forward strand.
TTGAGCAGGTTGCCGATGACAAGGCTGCCGTTTTCTACGGGCGTGGCCTTGGTTTTGTCCACGAAAACGTTTGCCACCGTAGGCGCCCCGTAAAACGGGCGGGCGTTCACATCGTTGAGAACCGCCGCGTTGAGCTTCTCGATTTTGGCGATGACCGCCTTGTCCTGCACCGCAACTATGACGGCGGATTGCTGTCCCATGCCGCTTGGGGCATAGGTACCCGCCTCAAGAATGGCGTCCAATTCGGCGTCTTTTATCTGCTCATCTTTGTATGAGCGGATGCTCCGGCGATTTTTCAAATCATCCAGTGTTCCCATAATAACACTCCTTATATTACTGGTTGGACTGAGTCTCACACATAGGTTAGACTGACTCTATTCATTGTAGCATAGCCGCCGCCCTTCAAGGGCTTTAAGCCCGCCGGCGGGGGATATCCTTGTTCATCCCACCTTAAACTTCGCGATTTCTCCGTTCAAGGTGGTGATGGACTCATGGTTGGCGCCGCTTATATCGTTCACGTGGTTTGCCGCGTTTACGATCAATGCCGCTCCTTGAGCCATCTCATTCATGCCGCTGTTTATTTCGCCGCTTATCCGCTCAAGAATGGCGCTCTGCCCTTTCACCTCGGTTCCTTCGGCGGCGATTTCCGTGGATGCGGTCTTCACCAATTCGGTGATGTTTTTGAGTCTGTCTATCTCTTCCAGAATGATGCGGCTTCCCGCCTCCTGGTCTTCCATAGCGCTACGGACAAGCCCTTCCTGATTGGACACCAGGGCTACGCCCCCGCTGATGCGCTCGAATTCCTTGAGCATCACCGGGATGGACTGGCTAATCGTATCTATGGCGCCCTTGATTTTCTGAAGCGCCGCCGCGATGGTGTGGGATTGACCGCTGGAATCTTCCGCGAGCTTCCTGATTTCATCAGCCACCACCGCGAAGCCTTTACCCGCTTCCCCGGCGTGGGCGGCTTCTATGGCGGCGTTCATGGAAAGGAGGTTCGTCTGGCTGGCGATGTTCTGTATCACCGCGTTGATCTCCAGAAGAGCCTGGGACTCGCGCGCGATTTCTTGCATATCCGCCACCACCCGCTCAAGTCCCCGCCTGCCGGTTTCCGAGGCTTTGGCGAGGCTTAACACATTGCTCTG